>JAZFQW010000333.1:0-3081 GCA_036445335.1 Alphaproteobacteria bacterium
TATTCCGCCGGCGACACCCGCGGCAACGCGATGGAAACCGCCGAATGGATGCGCCAGGAGGGCTATCGGTCATTGCGTCTGGTGACCGCCAACTACCACATGCCGCGCAGCCTTCTGGAGTTCCGCCGGGCGATGCCGGATGCCATCATCTTGTCGCACCCGGTGGCGCCGACGAACGTCCATCTGGACGACTGGTGGCGCTGGCCGGGGACGGCCAGCCTGATCATCACCGAGTACAACAAGTACCTGGTGGCGGTCATCCGCGGCCTGTTCGATTGACCGGACCCGATGCGCACTCTAGCCCGCACTTCTCACACCGGCCGATTGCCATGACCGCCGTTCGCTCCCTGGTCTTCAATCTGGTGTTCTATGTCTGGACGACGGTCTCCTGCTTCGGGCTGCTGTGGATGTTGCTGATCCCGCGCCGCGCGATGATCTGGGTGGTCTGCCGCTATCTGGACAGCCTGTATTTCCTCGAACGCGCGATCCTGGGACTGAACTACCGCGTGGTCGGGCGCGAGCACCTGCCGGACGGCGCCTACATCCTGGCGGCCAAGCACCAGTCGACCTGGGAGACCATGAAGCTGCACCTGCTGGTGCACGACCCGGCGGTGATCGTGAAGCGCGAGCTGACATTCATCCCGATCTGGGGCTGGTACGCGGCGAAGGCGCAGATGATCGCCGTCGACCGCGGCGCCCGCCGCAAGGCGGTGGCCAGCATCGTCGAGGGCGCCAAGAAGACGATCGCCCAGGGCCGGCCGCTGGTGATCTTTCCGCAGGGCACGCGCACCGCGCCCGGCACCCACCGGAAATACCGGATCGGCGTGGCGGCGCTCTATGGCGACCTCGGCCTGCCGGTGGTGCCGATGGCGCTCAATTCCGGCGTGTTCTGGCCGCGCCGCAAGTTCCGCAAGTATTCCGGCACGATCACCGTGGAATTCCTGCCCGCGATCCCGCCCGGCCTGGACCGGGATGAATTCCTGAAGCGCCTGGAGGATACGCTGGAGGCGGCCACCGACCGCCTGGTCACCCAGGTCGGCGGCCCAGCGACCGAGCGCACGGGGGCGGCGGCGGAAAGCCCGCCGCAGGCGGCGCAGTGATCGCCCGCGCCGGTTCGGCGGATTGTTTGAGACCGGTTCGCGAACACCATATATTGGTTTGGAAATTTCCTAGGACTTGACCGAATCGATGACCCAGGCCGGCGACATCTCCCAGCGGATCTGGGACATGAAATACCGCTTTCGCGACCTCGACGGCAAACCGGTCGACCAGAGGATCGAGGACAGCTGGCACCGTGTTGCCGACGCCTGTGCGGCGCCGGAGACTGAACCCGGCACGTGGGCGCGCCGGTTCTACGGCGTGCTGGAGGACTTCCAGTTCCTGCCGGCGGGGCGCGTCCTGGCGGGCGCCGGCACCGGGCGCAGCGTGACGCTGTTCAACTGCTTCGTCATGGGACGGATCCCCGACGATATGTCGGGAATCTTCGAGGGCCTGCGCGAGGCCGCGCTGACCATGCAGCAGGGCGGCGGCATCGGCTACGACTTCTCCACCTTGAGGCCGCGCGGCGCGCCGGTGATGGGAGTGGGCGCCGACGCCTCGGGCCCGCTGTCGTTCATGGACGTGTGGGACGCAATGTGCCGGACGATCATGAGCGCCGGGTCGCGGCGCGGCGCCATGATGGCGACGCTCAGGTGCGACCATCCCGACATCGAGGCGTTCATCGACGCTAAGCGCGAGCCCGGCCGCCTGCGCATGTTCAACCTGTCGGTGCTGGCCACCGACCCGTTCATGCTGGCAGTGGCCGACGACAAGGACTGGGACCTGACGTTCGCCGGCAGAGTCGACAAGACGATGCGGGCGCGCGACCTGTGGGACCGCATCATGCACGCCACCTACGATTACGCCGAGCCTGGCGTGATCTTCATCGACCGGATCAACGCGCGCAACAACCTGAACTATACCGAGACCATCGAGGCAACCAATCCTTGTGGCGAACAGCCCTTGCCGCCGTATGGCGCGTGTCTGCTGGGGTCGGTCAACCTGGCGCGCCTGGTGCGCGAGCCGTTCACCGAGCGGGCCGGCCTCGACCTGGCGCGGCTGGCGGAGATCGTGCCCATCGCCGTCCGCATGATGGACAACGTCGTCGACATCTCGGGATTCCCGCTGGGCGAGCAGGCCCACGAGGCTCGCTCCAAGCGGCGCATTGGGCTGGGGGTGACCGGACTGGCCGACGCGCTGATCATGTGCCGGGTGCGCTACGGGTCGGCCGAGGCGGTGCGCCTGACCGAGACCTGGCTGGCGGCGCTCAGGCGCCATGCCTACCTGGCGTCGGCCGCGCTGGCCGCCGAGAAGGGCGCGTTCCCGCTGTACGACCCGCTGACTTACCCGACCCAGCCGATGATTCAAGCGCTGGATGCCGACGTCCGCGCCGAGATCACCGGCAACGGCGTTCGCAACGCGCTGGTGACCTCCATCGCGCCGACCGGGACGATCTCGCTGCTGGCCGACAACGTCTCGTCGGGCATCGAGCCGGTGTTCGCCTACACACACACCCGCACCGTGCTGCTGCCCGACGGCGAGCGCCGGTCGGAGGCGGTCGCCGATTATGCGTTCCGGCTGTATCGCCGGATCCACGGCAACGCCGCGCCGCTGCCGGACTATTTCGTCGACACGCAAGGCCTGTCGCCAGCCGAGCACGTAACCATGCAGGCGGCGGCGCAGACCTACATCGACAGCTCGATCAGCAAGACCATCAATTGCCCCGCCGACCTGGACTTCGAGGCGTTCACCGACATCTACACAATGGCCTACCGGCTGGGCTGCAAGGGCTGCACCACCTATCGGCCGAACCCGGTGACCGGTGCGGTGCTGGAGGTCAACGCCGACGCGGCGCCCGCTCCGCCGCCGCCGTCACCGGTGCCGGTCGCCGCCGACGTGGTGTACATGACGCAGCCGCTGGGCCGGCCCGAGGCACTGCCCGGCCGCACCTACAAGCTGCGCTGGACGGACAGCGACCACGCCATGTACGTCACCGTAAACGACATCCTCCAGGACAGCAGGCGGCGCCCGTTCGAGGTGTTC
>JAZFQW010000334.1:0-5703 GCA_036445335.1 Alphaproteobacteria bacterium
GTCTCGGGCGAATTGAAGCGGACGCGGACGCCCGCCAGCGACAGCCCCGACAGATGCTCGATCCCCGCATTCAGTTCGTCGGGGCGCAACGCGCCCGGCGGGCCGCCGCGCGCCATCAAATGGGCCACTATCAGCGATCCTTGGTATAAGTCCGCAGGAGGTAATCGCTCGATCGCGGGCGTTCCACGGCCTTTCGACGCCGCCCGGCGCTGGAAAATAGCCGCGCCGCCGCCTATGGTGCCGCCGCACACCCCCGCCCGAGAACGCCATGGACGCCATCGACCTGTTGCTCGCCCGCCGTTCCGTCGTCGCCGCCAATATCGGCGAGCCCGGCCCCGACGACGCGGCGCTGGACACCATATTGCGCGCCGCCACCCGGGTGCCCGACCACGGCAAGCTGGCGCCGTGGCGCATCCAGGTGCTGCGCAAGGAAGGCCAGCGCCGGCTGGGCGACCTGCTGGCCGACCTGTTCGCGCGCGAGATCCCCGATGCCAGACCCAAGCAGATCGAGTTCGAGCGCCAACGCCCCCAGCGCGCGCCGCTGCTGCTGGTGGTCACGGCGAAGATCCGCAAGGACCACAAGATCCCCGAGATGGAGCAGATGCTGTCGGGCGGCGCTGTGTGCACGAGCATCCTGATCGCCGCCAACGCGCTCGGCCACTGCGCCCAGTGGATCACCGAATGGCCGGCCTACCGGCCGGAGGTCGCCCGCGCCCTCGGCCACGACCCGGCGTGCGACCGGATCATCAGCTTCGTCTATATCGGCACCCCGACCGAACCCCCCGTCGAACGCCCCCGCCCGGCCCTCGCCGACGTGGTCAGCGAATGGACCGGCGAGATGGCGGAACAGGCGGCGGGGTGATGTCGTTGGCGGATCGCCGATCGGGTCGTGCCGATCCCGGAATGATCTGGACTGCAACTGGCTGACGGGCCTCGCCCCCTCACCCAACCTCTCCCCAAGGAGAGGGCTTTTACCGCCGATTCTGGCAGCAGAAGCTCTCTCCTTGGGGAGAGGGTTGGGTGAGGGGGCGAGGCCGTCCAGCCGGATCCGTCTCAACAATTTTCAGGATCGATTCTCGCGCTGCCGCGTCTTTCCCTCCGGTGTCCCGCCGATCATGCGCGCCCACGCGACACTGCGCACCTACGCCTCCCTGCCGCCGAAGAACGCCGCGGTCACTCTGCGCCGGACCCAGGCGCCAGCCGGTCGCGGTACGGCTCAGCCTGGGATCGCAGGTCCTCGTCCAGCTCCGGCGTGCACCGCCCCGAATAGACAAACACCAGCCTCGCCGATGCGAACGTCATGAGTGCATTGAATTGACCGGCCGACGTCTTATCGTAGGAGATGATCAGATTGTAGACGCCGTATTGATCCGCGTCTGCACCAGATTCCGGTCCGGATTCGGTGGGCTCGCCCCCCTGCCACTTCACTCTTGCTGTCTGGGGAGTCCTGATCACTCACGGCCCACGTAACCAGGAGCCCTCCTCCGATTAGCCCCAGGGGAGGAAGGGAGGCGACCTTGCCAATGCCGACGTACGGGGCCGGGGAAAGGGCACCGGTCTCGCTCACTTCAAGGAAATCGGCACGCGTTTTTTCGTCATCGAAGACCAGTATGTGCCGCTCGGGAAAATCGGGCGAAAACTCATCCGACGCGGTCAGGGACGCCACGTAGCGGTCTTCCTTCGAGTCATATGCTATGACGGCGATCGTCTCTCCCGCTGCTGTCCAGATCGGGAGGGTCTCGCACAGCAACCAGTCCACAGCCATCAGTTCGTCGAAATTGGCATAGTCTTCCGGTGTTGCGCTGAATCCCGCGGCATCCCGCCACGCGGGCAGCAACATGGCTACGACCGCGGCGGCCAGTGGAATCCAGCGGTGCGGGCGACTCCGCGCGCGGGCAACCGGCGCTCCGTCCTGCCGGGCCGATACGGACTGCGTGGTGCGATTCATCACGGCGACCTCCCGGGCCGCCATCATCGGCGGCCTCGATGGCGCACGACTAGCACCGCCGGCCGGAAGCTCAAAGGTCTGTGGGGTTCCCAAAAAAAGCGGCGGTGGTGTGCATTGGATGCAACGCATTGCTACGAATGTTTCTGAACGCCAGTACTTCAGACGCGCCCCTCGAATGGAGGACCCAACGCTTTCCCAACCGCCTACTCGTCCCCCATTTTCAGCGCGGCGATGAACGCGCTCTGGGGGATCTCGACCTTGCCGAACTGGCGCATGCGTTTCTTGCCTGCCTTTTGCTTGTCGAGCAGCTTGCGCTTGCGGGTCACGTCGCCGCCGTAGCATTTGGCGGTGACGTCCTTGCGCAGCGCGGCGATGGTCTCCCGCGCGATGATGCGGCCGCCCAGCGCCGCCTGGATCGGGATCTTGAACAGCTGGCGGGGGATCAGGTCCTTCAGGCGCTCGCACAGGGCGCGTCCGCGGCGCTCGGCCATGGCGGCGTGGACGACCGTGGACAGGGCGTCGACCGGCTCCTGGTTGACCAGGATCGTCATGTTGACCAGGTCGCCTTCGCGGTAGCCGTCGATCTGGTAGTCGAAGCTGGCGTAGCCGCGGCTGATCGACTTCAGCCGGTCGTAGAAGTCGAACACCACCTCGTTCAGCGGCAGGCGGTAGACCAGCATGGCGCGGCTGCCAGCGTAGGTCAGATCGAGCTGCTCGCCGCGGCGCTCGGTGCACAGCGCCAGCACCGCGCCAAGATAGTCGTCGGGCACCAGGATCGTCGCCTTGATCCACGGCTCATCGATGACGTCGATCTTGACCGGGTCGGGCATGTCGGCCGGGTTGTGGAGGTCCATCACGGCGCCGTCGATCAGGTGCAGCCGGTAGACCACCGACGGCGCGGTGGTGATCAGCTCGAGGTCGAACTCGCGCGCCAGCCGCTCCTGGACGATCTCCAGGTGCAGCAGGCCCAGGCAGCCGCAGCGGAAACCGAAGCCCAGCGCTGCAGAGGTCTCCGGCTCGTAATGCAGGCTGGCGTCGTTGAGCGCCAGCTTGCCCAGGCTGTCGCGCAACCGCTCGAAGTCGGCCGAATCGACCGGGAACAGGCCGCAGAACACCACCGGCACGCTGGGGTGAAAGCCGGCCAGCGCGACGGCGGCGGGGCGGCGCTCGTCGGTGATGGTGTCGCCGACGCGGGTCTCGGTGATGTCCTTGATCCCGGCGGTGATGAAGCCGATCTCGCCCGCCGTCAGCGCCGCCGCCTGCACCGCCTTGGGCGTGAAGTAGCCGACCCGGTCGACCTGTCGCGCCCCGCCGGTCGCCATGAAGCGCACCTTCTGTCCGGGCTTCAGGGTGCCCTCGACGACGCGCACCAGGATCATCACGCCGAGATACGGGTCGTACCAGCTGTCGACCAGCAGCGCCTGCAACGGTGCGGCGGCGTCGCTGGCGGCAGGCGCCGGCAGGCGGGCGACGATCGCCTCCAGCAGCGCGTCGATGCCGGCGCCGGTCTTGGCGGAAATCGCCAGCGCGTCGGCGGCATCGAGGCCGACGACGTCCTCGATCTGCTGCTTAATGCGCTCGGGCTCGGCCGAGGCCAGGTCGATCTTGTTGAGCACCGGCACGACCTCGTGGTCGGCGTCGATCGCCTGGTAGACGTTGGCCAGCGTCTGCGCCTCGACCCCCTGGCTGGCGTCGACCACCAGCAGCGAGCCCTCGCAGGCGGCCAGCGAGCGGCTGACCTCGTAGGCGAAGTCGACGTGGCCGGGCGTGTCCATCAGGTTGAGCTGGTAGGTTCGGCCGTCGGCGGCCTCGTAGTGCAACCGCACGGTCTGGGCCTTGATGGTGATGCCGCGCTCGCGCTCGATGTCCATGGTGTCGAGCACCTGCTGCTTCATCTCGCGGTCGGCCAGTCCGCCGCAGCGCTGGATCAGCCGGTCTGCCAGGGTCGATTTGCCGTGGTCGATATGGGCGATGATCGCGAAGTTGCGGATATGCGAAAGGTCGGTGGACATGGCCGTGCGCTGTTGCCTCCGGGACGCGCTGGAAAATAGGGGCGCGGTGGCGCCCGCGCAATGGCTCGCTGGCGCCGTCTATCCGTCGGTCGGCGGAATCACCGGCTCGTCCGCCGGCGCGGTGACGTCCGCCGGCACGGCGCGCTGCGGCGGCGGCTCGACATACAGCTCGGTGTCGGCGCCGCCGAAGCCGGTCCAGGCGAACCAGTACGCGACATGCCCGGCGACGCGCGGTAGCTCGACGCCGCGGGGGCCGACAAGCGCAGCCTCGGTCACCGTCCAGTCGTCGTCGCCCTCGCGTAGGACCTCGGCGAACCGGGTCGCCGCGAAGGTGTGGCCGTCGCGCCGGTAGACCCGCGCCGTCTGGGTGTCGGCATCGCCGATCACCACGACGTTGAGATAGCCCACCGAGTCGTTGAGCAGCCTGCCGCCGGCAAAGGCGGCCAGCGGCCATGCCTTGACGCCGGCCGCCACCCGCACGCCGAACACCGGCGCCTTGGCCGGCAGCCGCGTGTCCACGGTCGCCGACGGGAAAATCAGCTCCTGGCTGCTTGCATAGCCGCCATAGGCGATGTGGGGCAGATAGGCGCGGGTGTGGCCGGTGTCCGGCGACAGCACCTTGGTGTCGGGATGGCGGTCGCGCCAGTCCGCCCAACTGGTCAACACTATCGGCAGGATGTCGAGCCGGATGCCCGACCCGGTCAGCGGGCCGACCACCGGGCGGCCGGTGAACTGGCTCCACAGGCTGTCGGTCTGGACGTCGTACATCAGTTCGTTGGAGCGGTAGAGCAGGCCGGAGGTGCCGAATTCGAACCGTTCGTCGCGTCCCTCGACGCGCCGGTCGAACAGGATGCCGGCGCCGCTCAGCGGGCCATAGGCCAGGGTCACCGGTACGCCACCGACCACGTCGTTCAGCACCTCGTGCCAGTCGACGATGCGCAGCGGATAGGCGCGCGCGTCGCCGTCGATCTCGACCCCGAACACCGGCTCGTCCGGCGTCATGAAGTCGGCCATGAACGCCGGCATCTGCACCGGGTCGGTCAGCGCCGGGATGCCGTCGACCCGGACGCCCCGCCAGACCACCTCCTCCAGCCGGATCTCGTGGGCGCCGCCGATCCTGAGGAAGCGGTTGAACGACCGGTCCATACGGTTGAGGACGTCCAGCTTGAGCCGCAGATAGCTGTGATGCGGCGTCACCTCGGAGTGGTTCTGCAGCCACACCATCCACTCGCTCCAGTCGTTGGCGAACCGGTTGCCGGTCAACGCCGCCAGCGTGGTGTCGATCTCGTGCTGAAGCTTCGAATAGCGCCGCGCCAGCACCAGACCGGGGACCGCGTCGGTGCCGCCGCGAAGGCGCAACTGGGACAGCGCCCGGCGGCCGTCGATCTGGCTGCCGAAGATGATGCTGCGAAGCGTGAGGTAAAGCGGCTGTTCGCCGTCCTGCGCGTCCGCGCGCACCGCGGCGCACGACACCAGCAGCACCAGCGCCAATGTCAGGACGCGGCGACGGAGGCTCCGTCGGCGTCCGTATTCCGCGGTCACCGGCGACATATGCGAGGGGCGGCTGCCATTCGCGTCGGCATATCCCGCGGTTGTGCGGCGCGTCAAACGCTAAACGATCTCACGGTGACTGGCGTCGGTCATGGTGCGGAGCACGTATCGAAATACCCGTTTCGTCGACGCAACGTCCACTGTCCGCCGGCATCTTGCATAATGGAGTCTTAACCCTCTCTTACGGTTGTG
>JAZFQW010000335.1:0-4577 GCA_036445335.1 Alphaproteobacteria bacterium
AGCGGACGCCGCCGTCTTTTTTCGCCACCCCATTCCAATCGAGATCGAAGACGTTGTCGACCCCCTGGATATACATGGCCAGGCGTTCCAGGCCGTAGGTCAGCTCCACCGGCACGGGGTCGCAGTCGATCCCGCCGACCTGCTGGAAATAGGTGAACTGGGTGACCTCCATGCCGTCGCACCAGACCTCCCAGCCCAGGCCCGACGCGCCCAGGGTCGGGCTCTCCCAGTCGTCCTCGACGAAGCGGATGTCGTGCACTGCGGGATCGATGCCCAGCGCGTACAGGCTCTCCAGATAGATGTCCTGGCTGTCCGGCGGCGACGGCGTCAGCAGCACCTGGAACTGGTAATAGTGCTGCAGCCGGTTCGGATTCTCTCCATAGCGCCCGTCGGTCGGCCGCCGCGACGGCTGGACATAGGCGCAGTTCCACGATCTTTCCGGGCCCAGGGCGCGCAGCGTCGTCGCCGGATGGAAGGTTCCGGCGCCGACCTCCATGTCGAACGGCTGCAGGATCACGCAGCCGCGCGCCGCCCAGAACGCCTGCAGGCGCAGGATCACGTCCTGGAAGCATCGCGGCGGCGCGCTGATTGTGGCCATCGGGGTGATCTGCTGCTGGGCCGTGGTGCAGCGCACACTAAAGCGGCCCACCCCCACAAATCAAGCCGGCCTCGTCACTGCGCCGGGCACCGGAACGTCATGCCCGGTCGGCGCAGTCGTGCTCGGCGCCCGGGGTCACGTAGGTGCCGCATTTCGGGCACGGCACCAGGTCCTCGGCATCGATGCGCGGCTTCGTCGCGGTGCCGTCCTCGGCCGCCGCGCGGCGGCGTTCCGCCTCCTTGCGCCGCTTGTCCAGCGTGCCGACCAGCTTGAAGCCGTACCAGACTACGGCGATGATCACCGCCAGGGTCAAGAGCTTGGGCAGGCTGAACATGGCGCGTTGTCTAGCAGTTTAGGCGTAGACTTGGAACATCGGCGTGCCGGCGCACGCCGGGTTGCGGCCGGTGTGAGAAGTGGAGTCTAGAGACCGAAGCGCTGCCACAACGCCCGCTCCTCCAACGCCGCCAGCGCCTCGTCGATCAGCCGCGGCGCCAGGTCGGCGGCCAGGTCGCCGGCCGACGACGTCGCCGGCGCGGCGCCGCGAAAGCCCAGCCGGCGGCGCAGCCAGCCGCGCTCCACCGTCATCGGCCGCAGCCTCAGCCCGGGACCGTATTTGGCGCGCAGCACCGTGCGCATGTGGCCGATGCCGTCCACCAGCCCCAATTCGACGCCCTTCGCGCCGGTCCAGAACGCGCCTTCGAACAGCTCTTCCTCGGTGCCCTTCAGTTTGCCGGCGCGGCGCTTTCGGACCAGCGCCTTGAACGCACCGTGGATGTCCCGTTGGATGTCCTTCAGTGCGGCGATGTCCTCTTCGTCTTCCGGCTTGAAGGGATCTAGGATCATCTTTCGCTTGCCGGCGGTATGGACCCGCCGCTCGATGCCATGACGGTCGATCAGGTCGTTGAAGCCGAAGCCGGCCGAAACCACGCCGATCGATCCGACGATCGAGCTCTCGTCGGCGTAGATCTCGTCGGCGGCGCAGGCCAGCCAGTAGCCGCCCGAGGCCGCCACGTCCTCGACGAAGGAATAGACCGGCTTGCCCTTCTCGTCCGCCAGTTCGCGGATTCTGCGGCTGATCAGCGCGGACTGAACCGGCGATCCGCCCGGCGAGTTGATCGACAGCGCCACCGCCCGGACCTTGGGCAGCGAGAACGCCTTTTCGATCGCGCCGGCCACCGACGCCAGCGTCAGGCCCTGCCGAAGCGCGCCGGTCTGACCGATCGTTCCGGCCAGCCGCACCACCGGCACCAGGGCCGGCGGATAGCGGAACCGTCTGAAGGGAAGCCAGGAAAGCAGTCGAGCCATGGAACTTCGCGGTCGCCTCGAACTGTGGTCCTAGTGTCGACACCAAGCCGCGCCGGGACGGCCGTTCGCCGCCCCCCGCGACCGGTCGTACTTGGTCACGCGGTCATGACCACAATATGGTTGCTCTCGATCAGGATCAAACGGCCAATGCCGCGCCGTCGCGCAGGATCGCCTCGGCCTCGGACGTGTAGCGGCCGTCGGATTCGTGCAGCACCAGGCCGGACGATACCGCCGCCGGCGATCGCACGCCCTTTCGGGCGCGGACGATCACCCGCCGCGCCGGCCGACCCTGGCGCGGCCACAGCGGAACGACCTCGACGGCGCCGAACCGCGGGTACAGCCGCGCACAGATCTCGTCGATCCGGTCGGCGCGGTGGATCAGCGTCAACCATGCCGTCGGCCGCAGCAGGCGATGACAGCCGTCGATCCAATCGCCCAGTGTGGTGCCGCGCTCGACGTTGGCCAGCGCCTTGGCGGCGTCCGGCGGCGGCGTATGCCGGCCCGCCTCATGGAACGGCGGGTTCGCCATCACATGGTCGAAGCTCGCTGCCGCCAGGGTCGCCGGCGTGCTGGCGATATCGCCGGCGATGATCGTGACGCGGTCGGCAACTCCGGTCGCCTGGGCATTGACGCGCGCGAGCGCCGCCAGCGCGGGCTGAAGTTCGACGCCGACGACGCGGCAGTCCGGCCGGCGCACCGCCAGGCAGAGCGCCGCCGCCCCGACGCCGCAGCCGGCATCCAGCACGTGCGCGCCGGCGCCGTTCGGCGCCGGCACCGCGGCGGCCAGCAGCACCGGGTCGATCGCGGCGCGATAGCCGACAGCCGGCTGGCGCAACACCACGCGGCCGCCCAGCAGCCGATCCTCCGTCGCCGCGGTCGTGACGGGTTCAGTCATCGGGCAGGGATTCGCCGGCCTGGCCGAGCACGTACCGCGCCCGGCTGTAGTCGTCCTCGTCCACCACCAGCCGGCGGGGAATGGCGTTGACACTGCCTTCCAATACCGATGTGTGGGTGTCCAGTACGACGGCCTCGATCCCGGCGTCGGCCAGCAGCGCCATCAGCCAGGACAACCGGACCAGGTCGGTCGTGCGCAGCAACTCCCTCATCGGCAGACCTCCGGTTAGCTCGACCGCGGACGGCGGCCGCACCGGACCCGGGCGACCCCGGCCGGACCGGCCCTTGACCGGTCCCAACCGCGGCCTATGCTGGCTGTAGCCGCCAATCGCGTCAACGGCGATGCGATCCGGGCCGGCGCCGGCGGGGCGACCCGCGTGTTTGTCTGGACATTGGAGAGGTGAGCGTGACGGCTGCCGCCGGATCAACACAAACCGAGGCGGACGCCGCGGAAACGGCGCTCGGCCGGCTTACCGCGCTGGTCGCCGACGACCTCAATGCGGTCAATGCGGCCATCCTGGAGCGCATGCAAAGCCCGGTCGAGCTTATCCCAAAGCTCGCCGGCTATATCATCGCGTCAGGTGGCAAGCGTCTGCGTCCCGTGCTCACCCTGGCCAGCGCGCGGCTGTGCGGCCATGACGGTGGGCGCCAGATCGGCCTCGCCGCCGCCGTCGAGTTCATCCATACCGCGACCCTGCTGCACGACGACGTGGTCGATGAAAGCGACCTGCGCCGCGGCAGGGTGGCGGCCAACGAGGTGTTCGGCAACCAGGCCAGCGTGCTGGTTGGCGACTTCCTGTTCGCCCGCGCCTTCCAGCTCATGGTGGAGGACGGCTCGGTCGACGTGCTGCGCATCCTGTCCGACGCCGCGGCGGTGATCGCCGAGGGTGAAGTGCTGCAACTTGCCGCGGCGAACGATGCGGCGACCACCGAGGACACCAACCTCGACATCGTCCGGGAAAAAACCTCGGCGCTGTTCTCCGCCGCTTGCCAGATCGGCGCGGTGGTGGCCGACCGCGGCGCCGCGGCCGAGCGCGCGCTGGCCGAGTTCGGCACCAATTTCGGCATCGCCTTCCAACTGGTCGACGACGTGCTGGACTATTCCGCCCGGCAGGCACGGCTCGGCAAGACGGTCGGCGACGACTTCCGCGACGGCAAGTTCACGCTGCCGGTGATCCTGGCGCACGCCCGCGGCGACGCGAACGAGCGCGCGTTCTGGCACCGCACGCTGGTCGACCAGCGGATCGGCGACGGCGATTTGGACCACGCCATCGCTCTGCTCGACCGCCACGACGCGCTCGCCGACACCGTCGCCCGTGCCCAGACGTTCGGCGCCCGGGCGCGCCAGGCGCTGGACACGTTCGCCGACGACCCGATCAAGGCGGCGCTGATCGATATCGTCGATTTCTGCGTCAGCCGCGATTTTTGACCCAGGATACTGTTGGAGTAATGCTTATGGGCAATGCGGCCGTACGCCGATCCCCTCCTTGCAGTCCGCCGGGTATGAGCCTATAAGGCCCGCCCGACAGTCGGAGTGTAGCTCAGCCTGGTAGAGCACTGTCTTCGGGAGGCAGGGGCCGGTGGTTCGAATCCACTCACTCCGACCAGCATTCCCGCCATTCTAATTTTCATCCGACCGGCCGTGGACGCGTTATGGACGCGCTATCAGGTCCGGTTTCGTTCGCGGCGGTTTCGCGGGGCTTTTCGGCATGGGTGATCCATCGATCACCGGGGGCGGCCGGTTCGGGGTCGTGCCGGCCGATGTTGCCGCCGACCGGAG
>JAZFQW010000336.1:0-2812 GCA_036445335.1 Alphaproteobacteria bacterium
AGCATCGCGCCGCGCGGCGTTCCTGCCCTGTCGGCGCGACAGCGCCGCGCAGACCGTGGCTAGTGTGAGAAGTGCGGGCTAGCGATCCGCGGACTACTCCGGCGTCGCCGGCTTATCGGTCTCCGCGGCCTCCGGGATCTCCGCGGGCTCCGGGGCCTCCGGGGGCTCCTCGAAGTCCCGACCGTCGCGCGGCACCATGCCGCCGTAGCGGGCCTGAAGCTTGGCCTCTTCGGCCGACCGGGCGACATTGACGGTGACTCTGACGGCGACTTCCGGATGGAGCTGGACGCGCAGCTCGAACAACCCCAGCGACTTTATCGGCCGGTCGATGGCGACCTGGCCGCGCGTCACGGTATAGCCGTCGGCGGTCAACGCCTCGGCGACGTCGTGGGCGGTCACCGAGCCGTAGAGCTGGCCGGAATCGCCGGCCTGCCGAAGGATCACGACGCTGACGTCGACCATCTTGGCTGCCACCGCCTCGGCCTCGCCGCGGCGCTCCAGGTTGGCGGCTCCGAGCTGCGCCTTCTGCGTCTCGAAATAGGCGATGTTATCCTTGGTCGCCCGCATTGCCTTCTTCTTCGGCAGCAGGAAGTTGCGCGCGAAGCCGGGTTTGACGTTCACCACGTCGCCCATCTGGCCGAGCCGTTCCACGCGCTCCAGCAGGATCACTTGCATCAGTCGTCCTCCTAATCGGGGCCGGCCGCGGCGAATCGCCGCCTGAAATTCGCCCATTGTTCGATCACGCCAAGGCCGGCGACCAACACCACCATCCAGCCCTGGGCGAGCAAGACCACGTAGAACACCGCCAGCAGCAGCGGTCGCGCGCGCCGGCCGCGCAGCACCGCGTGGATCACCCCCAGCCCGACGAAAAAGAACGCCAAGCCGACCACCATCGAGGCGTTGAACGCCAAGTATCCGACCGTACCCGGCACCAGATAGGCAGTCGCCGCCGCGGCGGCCAGCGCCGTGACCGTCCACTCCGGCAGGTCGATGTCGGCCATCGCCCAGGCGGGCCGCAGGTTGCGGTGCAGCCGCATCACCACCCATTGCGCCAGGACCGCGTTCAGCGCCGTCATCACCACCCACGAGCCCGCCACGATGCCGGGCGCCAGCCAGGCCAGCAGCCAGGTGAGGCGGTCGGCTTCGGGCCCGGCGATCACCGCCAGAAGCGGCTGCTCGGCCGCCAGGACCGACTCGATCGCGCCGCGCAGCCCACCGTCGACGCCGGCCGCCGTCACCGCGGCGGCCAGGATCCCTACGACGCCATAGCCGACCAGCCAAAGCAGCAGCCGCCCCGGCGGATACCACTCGGCGGCGCCAGCCGCGCCGCTGCGGGTCAACAGCGCCTGCCGCGTCACCAGCACGACCGGCAACGCGCAGCCGGCCGCATAGCCGATCACCGCGGTCGCGCCGCCCAGCACAGCGACGGCGAACAGCCCCGACGCGGCGGCGACCAGGGCGCCGGTGGCGCCTAGGCTCAGGCCAACGACGAACAGCGGCAGGGGCGTCAGATAAGTGACGACGATTGCGCCCGGCGACCCGAACGCCGCCGACAGGACGCACAGCGCGCTGACCGCGCCGCCACCGACCGCGAACAGGATGATCCGCCCCATGGCGTGGCCTCGACGCGATGCCGCCGCTATTTGACCAGGTAGGGCAGCAGCGCCAGGAACCGCGCGCGCTTGATGGCGCGGGCCAGCTCGCGCTGCTTCTTCGTTGACACCGCGGTGATCCGGCTGGGGACGATCTTGCCGCGCTCGGACACGAAGCGGCCCATCAGCTTGACGTCCTTGTAGTCGATCTTCGGCGCGCTGTCGCCGGAGAACGGGCAGGTCTTGCGACGCCGGAAGAACGGCCGGCGGGTCATCGCGGCGCTCATGACTTTTCTCTTTCCTTGGTGGACTTCTCGGCGGCGGACCGGTCTCGGTCGCCGCCGCGGTCGCCACGGTCGCCACGGTCGCGGTCGCCGCCGCGGTCGCCACGGTCGCGGTCACCGCGGCCACGGTCACGGTCGCGGCGCGGGCCGTCGCGCCCAGCCCGCGCCTGCATCATGATCGACTGCCCCTCCTCCAGCGCGTCGACGCGGATGGTCAGGGTGCGCAGCACGTCCTCGTTGATGCGCATCTGGCGCTCCATCTCGGCGACCGCGGCGTGGGGGGCGTCCAGGTTCATCAGCACATAGTGGCCCTTGCGGTTCTTCTTGATCCGATAGGCCAGGGTCTTCAGACCCCAATATTCCGACTTCCCGACCGTGCCGCCGCCGTCGCCGATGATCTTGGAAAAGCTCTCGGTCAGGCCCTCGACCTGGGACGACGGCACGTCCTGGCGCGCGATGAATACGCACTCGTAGTATGGCATCTGTCACTCCTTATGGTTGTTCCGGGGCACGGCGCCGGACCGGGACCGCGATCCCGTATCACCGGCCGCCCGCGCCTAGCCGGCCGATGCCACGGCCGGCAAGGAGCATTGACGAAGCGGCGCACTATACAGATCTGCCTTGCCCGATCAAGCGGGGCGACGGGCGGCCAGTGGAGCGGTCTCCGGAAGGTCCGGATCGCGATCTCTCTGCGGACCAGTTCGGCGTCGTCGCCAAGCAGCGCGAGCTCATCCCCAATTCCGACCCGCCGAGCATCAAGCCGACCAGCCGCAACCCGCGGTACGAAAGCTACGAACGGCCGCTGGCGGACGCTGTGGTGAACGCCAGGGTGATCGGCAAGTGGCAGTGGACGTGAGGGCGTGATTCAGCTGATCTTGCGGCCGGGGCGATCGACGCTGAACTGGCGGGCTAGGCTTGTCGGGCAAGGCTTTATTA
>JAZFQW010000337.1:0-13260 GCA_036445335.1 Alphaproteobacteria bacterium
CTCTAGATCTGGAGATCCGCTACAACACGTCGGAGAATCACAAGAAGCTGGCGCTGGCGGTTGCCGACATGTGGGCACCGCTGGGTGTAAACGTCGAGCTGTTCAACACCGACGTGGCCACACATTACGCCTATCTGCGTGACGGCGGCGATTTCAACATCGCCCGCGCCGGGTGGATCGGCGACTATAACGACCCGCAGAACTTCCTGTTCATGGTCGAGAGCGACAATGACGGGTTCAACTACGCCGGCTACAACAACCCGGAATACGACGCCCTGATGGATCAGGCCGCGGCGACGCTCGATCTCGACGAGCGAGCGGCGGTGCTGCGTCAAGCTGAGGAGCTGTTCATGCGGGACCTGCCGTTCATCCCCATCTACCACTACGTCAATCTGGAGCTGGTCTCCGACAAGATCGAGGGGTGGGAGGACAACATCCAGGGACGGCACCTGACCCGGTATGTGCGCATCAACGAGTAGCCGCTGAGCGGGTCCGCGGGCCTCCGGGATCGCCTCGGAGGCCCGCCTCTTTCGGCCATGGCGGACGGCTTGCGCTAGCGCGCGGCGGGAGATTACGGTTTCATGACAGTTGGCGCTCTACACGGCGCGATTACGGCGCCTTGTGGCCGCCATCGCCGGCCGCGAGGGCCGCAATAGGACAGACCAGCCCGTGCTGACCTACACCATCCGCCGGTTGTTCGGGGCGATCCCGACCCTTCTCCTGATCATTACTCTCGCCTTCTTCATGATCCGGTTGGCGCCCGGCGGGCCGTTTTCGCTGGAACGCCCGCTGCCCGAGAACATCATGCGCAACCTGATGGAGATCTACCACCTCGACGAGCCGCTGGTGGTGCAGTTCTGGATCTATCTGGTCAACCTGCTGCAGGGCAATCTGGGGCCGTCCTTCATCTATCGGGACTTCAGCGTGGCCGAACTGATCGCCATCGGACTGCCGGTGTCGATCCAGTTCGGCGGCTCCGCCCTGTTGATCGCCACGGTGCTGGGCGCCGGCTTCGGCTCGATCGCCGCCCTGCGGCAGAACTCTCGGACCGACTACTCGATCATGGCCGGGGCGATGGTCGGCATCACCATCCCCAATTTCGTGATGGCGCCGGTGTTGTCGCTGATTCTGGGGGTCCACCTTGGCTGGCTGCCGGCCGGCGGCTGGGGCGAAGGGGCAATCGCCAACAAGATCCTGCCGATCACCGCGCTGGCGCTGCCGCAGATCGCCGTCATCGCCCGGCTGACCCGCGGCAGCATGATCGAGGTGCTGCGCTCCAACCATATCCGCACCGCCCGCGCCAAGGGACTGCCGGAATACATCGTGCTGATCCGCCATGCGCTGAAGGCGGCGATGCTGCCGGTCGTCTCCTATCTGGGGCCGGCGACGGCGGCGCTGCTGACCGGGTCGGTCGTGGTCGAGACCATCTTCGGCGTGCCGGGCGTGGGCCGGTACTTCGTTCAAGGCGCGCTCAACCGGGATTATACGCTGGTGATGGGTACGGTTGTGCTGATTGCCTGTTTCATCGTCCTGTTCAACCTCATCGTCGATCTGCTGTACGGGGTCCTCGATCCGAAGGTGCGGTACGAGTAGCGTGGAGGCCGGCACATGACGACTGCGCAAGTCGGGCCCTCAGAGCTTGGCGCGGCAGAGGAAATCAAGGGCCGCAGCCTGTGGCAGGACGCGTGGCGGCGTCTGCTGGGCAACCGGGCGGCGGTCGCCGGCACAATCATCCTGTGCATCATCGCCGCGCTGGCGGTGTTCGGACCGCTGGTGTCGCCGCACGGCATCGAGACGGTATACCGCTCCCACATCAGGGTGCCGGCCAGCCTGCAACCCTATCCCAAGTCCGACGCGATCCCCGACATCATCGGCCGTGCGCTGCGGCGGACCGGGGCCGACCTGACCGCCGTGGAGGGCGAAGGCACCCGGCTGACCCTGACCCTCACTGGCGCTGAACCGATCGACGAACGGATCGTCGTCCGCTCGCTCGACCGCTCGGGCGACCTCAGCAACGTCAGCGTGCTGGACACCGCCGACGGCGGCCGCACTCTTACCGTCGGTCTGGACGTCGTGCAGTACTATTTCTTCTTCGGCACCGACAGCAACGGCCGTGATCTGATGACCCGGATCTTCTTCGGCGGCCGGATTTCGCTGATGATCGGCCTGCTGGCCACCTTCGTCTCGCTCTTGATCGGCGTGTCCTACGGCGCAACCGCCGGCTATCTGGGCGGCCGTGTCGACAGTCTGATGATGCGGTTCGTCGACATCCTCTATGCGATTCCCTTCATGTTCTTCGTCATTCTGCTGATGGTGTTCTTCGGCCGCAATATCATACTGATGTTCATCGCCGTCGGCGCAGTGGAGTGGCTGGACATGGCGCGTATCGTCCGCGGCCAAACGCTCAGCATCAAGCGCAAGGAATACATCGAGGCGGCGCACGCCTGCGGCGTCGGCACCGCGAAGATCGTCCGACGACACGTGGTGCCGAACACGCTGGGACCGGTGGTGGTGTACATGACGCTGATGGTGCCCAAGGTGATCCTGCTGGAGAGCTTCCTCAGCTTCCTCGGGCTCGGCGTGCAGGAGCCGATGACCAGCTGGGGAGTGCTCATCTCGGAGGGCGCCAGAAACATCGTCGGCGCCACCTGGATGCTGATCTACCCCGCCACCTTCCTGGCTGTGACGCTGTTCTGCCTGAATTTCATCGGCGACGGGCTGCGCGACGCGCTGGACCCCAAGGACCGGTGAGGCGGGCGAGGCAGTGCCGGACGTGACCGACATGGGCAAATCCAACGGAGCCGCGATGACCGGCGCGCCGGTGCTGTCGGTAACCAACCTGGTCACCCGCTTCGATGTGCCGGACGGCGAGGTCTGCGCCGTCAACGACGTGAGCTTCGAGGTCGGCGAGGGCGAGACCGTCGGCATCGTCGGCGAGTCGGGTTCGGGCAAGAGCCAGGTGTTCATGTCGGTGATGGGGCTGCTGGCGTCGAACGGCGCGGCCACCGGCAGCGTGCGGTATCGTGGCGACGAGATCCTGGGCCTGCCGCCGCAGCGGCTCAACCGGATCCGCGGCGAGAAGATGTCGATGATCTTCCAGGACCCGATGACGTCGCTGAACCCCTACATGAGGATCTCCAAGCAGCTCACCGAGGTGCTGGTCGAGCACAAGGGATTGAGCGAGCGCGACGCCACCAATCGATCCGTGGAGATGCTCGATTTGGTGCGCATCCCCGAGGCGCGGCGGCGCATCTCGATGTATCCGCACGAATTCTCCGGCGGCATGCGCCAGCGCGTGATGATCGCCATGGCGCTGTTGTGCCAGCCCGACCTGCTGATCGCCGACGAGCCGACCACAGCGCTGGACGTGACCGTGCAGGCGCAGATCCTCGATCTGATGCGCGACCTCAAGCGCGAGCTGAACACCGCCATCGTCATGATAACCCACGACCTCGGCGTCATCGCCGGGCTGTCGGACCGGGTGATGGTGATGTACGCCGGCAACATCGTCGAGACCGGCTCGGTGCGCGACATCTTCTACCGGCCGTTGCATCCGTACACCGAGGGTTTGCTGAAGAGCATGCCGCGGGTCGATGAGAAGACCCACGAGGATCTGCCGTCGATCCCCGGCCAGCCGCCAAACCTGCAGCACCTGCCGGTCGGGTGCAATTTCAGGCCGCGCTGTCCCTATGCCTTCGCCGCCTGCGACTCCGACGAACCGCTGCTGCGGCCGATCGACGACGGCCGCGCCAAGGCCTGCCACCTGGACAGCCTATGACCGATCAGACGAGCGACCGGTCGACCGGGCAGCAGCCGCTGCTGTCGGTCCGCGACCTCAAGGTCCACTTCGCGATGCCCAAGCGCCATCTGCTGGCGCGCGGCCGCGACTATCTAAAGGCGGTCGACGGCATCAGTTTCGACCTCAGGCCGGGCGAGACGATCGGCGTGGTCGGCGAATCCGGCTGCGGCAAATCCACCCTGGGCCGCGGCATCCTGCAGCTCATCCCGCCGACCGCCGGGCGAGTGGTGTGGTTCGGCGACGAACTGACCCGACTGACCGGCAAGGCGATGCGCGAAAAGCGCCGCGACATGCAGATCATCTTCCAGGATCCGCTGGCCTCGCTCAATCCGCGCATGACCGTCGGCGACATCATCGCCGAGCCGTTGGAGACCTTCTTCCCGACGATGTCGAAGACCGAGGCGCGCGACAAGGTGCGGACATTGATGACCAAGGTCGGGCTGATGCCGCAGATGGTCAACCGCTACCCGCACGAATTCTCCGGCGGCCAATGCCAGCGCATCGGCATCGCACGCGCGATGATCCTGAACCCCAAGCTGGTGATCTGCGACGAGCCGGTGTCGGCGCTGGACGTGTCGATACAGTCGCAGATCGTCAACCTGCTGGTGCAACTGCAGCGCGATTTCGGCCTGTCGCTGATCTTCATCAGCCACGATCTCAGCGTGGTGCGCCATATCAGCCATCGCATCATGGTGATGTATCTGGGCAAGCTGGTGGAAATGGCCGACCGCGACGAGCTGTACAACAACCCGCGCCATCCCTATACCCAGGCACTGATCTCGGCGGTGCCGCTGCCCGATCCGGACGCCGAGCGCGACAAGCGGCGCATCGTCCTGACCGGCGACCTGCCGTCGCCGCTCAATCCGCCCAGCGGCTGCTACTTCCGCACCCGCTGTCCCAAGGCGACCGATCTTTGCGCCCATTCTGTGCCCGAGCTGGCGACCGTGTCGCCCAGCCACACGGCCGCCTGTCACTACTGGGACACCCCCGACCCTCCTTCGACAGGCTCAGGATGAGGGCGGCGGGTGTGGGCGAATCCGGAATTCCTCATGCTGAGCTTGTCGAAGGATCCTTCGACGGGCTCAGAATGAGGGCAGCGTGCCCGGACGAAACCGGAAGTCTTCATCCTGAGCCCGTCGAAGGAGGCCCAACCGCGCTGGTCGCCGTGACTCTTTGAGTCAGTTCGGCTTGCCGCCGGTGAGACGCTGGAACATCCGATAGAAGCCGCGGCTGTCGACCGCCATGTTGAACCCCGGATAGGGCCCGGCATAGTTCGGATAGGTCGCCGATTCGATGGCGATGATGCGGAAGCGGCCGTTGTCCTCGACGAACAGCGGCGAGCCCGAATCGCCCTGCAGCGTGTCGCACTCGTGGAAAATCGTGTTGTCGTCGAAGATCTCGACGATCCGGCAGCCGATATGAGCGGACATCCGAGTGTCGCTGTCCGAGCTGTAGCCGGCCTGGCTGATCGCCAGCCATTGTCCGCGCATCGCCTCGTTCAATTCCGCCAGTTCGACCAACCTCACGTCGAGCATCCCGACGGTCTGGCCGATATCGCGGTCGAGCACCAGGAACGCCCAGTCCAGGCCATCGATGGTCGGCGAGGTCGAGCTCAACTGGTTGTCGTAACCCGGCGCGATATGGTGCGCGACGACGTTGGCGACCGCCGCCCGGTCGTGGCCGTTCAAGCCGGCCTGAAATTCGGTCGGCCGGTCGATCTCGTTGGAGTCGGCGCTGACGAACAGGCAGTGCGCCGCCGTCAACAGCAGGCGCGGGCCCACCACCGACGCCGTGCAGTGC
This sequence comes from Alphaproteobacteria bacterium, assembly GCA_036445335.1. Taxonomy (GTDB): domain Bacteria; phylum Pseudomonadota; class Alphaproteobacteria; order DSM-16000; family Inquilinaceae; genus JAZFQW01. The sequence continues at coordinate 5,600 of JAZFQW010000337.1, forward strand.
CCACCGGACTCGAACACGACCTTGCCGATCGCGCTCCAGGGATAGCGCGTCGTGTCGACGAACTCGCGATCGTCGGTGCCGAATAAGACCCCGCCGAATTCGCCCCGGCAATCGGCCGAATCGGTCTTGGGCGCGCAGACCCCGGTGCCGATGCCCGGCTCGTCGCATTCGCCGTCATAGGACCATTCGCAATCGTTGTGCGCGGCCGTGATGCCGCTGGACCGGCAATCGCTGGTATCGGTGCCGGCCAGGCAGAGCGCGGTCCCGCCCGGTTCGTCGCATTCGCCGTCGATGGCGTAGGGACAGCTGTCCGGACCTGGGGGTTCGCCGTCGCCGCGGCAGTCCCAGCTGTCGGCGCTTGCCGGGCAGTACCCGGTGCCGATGCCGGGCTCGTCGCATTCGCCGTCATAGGCCCAGTAGCAGTCGTTCGGCCGCGGCGATCCTTCCTGGTGGCAGTCCCAGCTGTCGCTACCGGCACTGCACACGCCAGTCCCGACCTTCGGCTCGTCGCATTCGCCGTCATAGGCCCAGAAGCAATCGTTGGGCTGTGGCGTGCCCTGGGCGCGGCAGTCCCAGCTGTCGCTGCCGGTGATGCACGCGCCGGTCCCGACCTTCGGCTCGTCGCATTCGCTGTCGAAGGCCCAGCGGCAGGTATTGTCCTGCGCCATGGCGGGTTCGAAGGACAACAGCGCCGCCACGACCATGGCCGGGGCGCGAAGACATCGAACCATCCAAGGCGCTGCTATCATCCAACTCCCCATCGGCGGACCGCCGACGGCCGTCATCCGCATGCGCCGCCGGCGCTGGCTGCAGATGGCGCCGGACGACGATCCGGGTACGGGCGTTAACCTAGCGCCAATTGGTTAACAATCGCTGGATTTCTTGTCGTCCCGGCGCGGCGGGAGCGTGCCGCTTCGCCGAATCGAAAAACGCCGGTCCGCAACCAAGGGGCCGGCGTCGAACCGCATACGGTCTGGAGCCCGGGGTCAGGCGGCGGCCGCCATCGCGCCGGCCAGTTCGACGAACTGCCGGACGATCTCGCCCTTGAGGACACCGACATCGACGTCGTCGCGCGCGGTGATCAGCGGACCATCGATCACCACCGGCTCGTCGACCGGGATCGCCCCGGCCTCGCGAAGCGCATCGTCCTGCCCCGCGAAGGCCGCGACCCTCCGACCGGATGCCCGATCGGCGGCGACCAGCAGGTCGACGCCGCGACCGACCGCGACCACCGGCTTCTCGCCATCGACGAAACCGCGAACGAAGCGCGTGGCGTGGGGGTTGCCCTTGAGCTTGTCGATGCTGCGATCGCCGCCGGGCACCAGAATCGCGTCGAAATCCGCCGCCAGCGCGGCGGACAAGGCCACGTCGAGGGGGAAGTAATGGCCCCAGACCGTTTCGTGCCAGCCATTAACCAAACCCTGCTCCGGTGACACCAATTTGATGGTCGCGCCGGCGCCCAGCAGCGCCCGCTGCGGCTCGGTCATGTCGGTTTCTTCAAACCCGTTGGCGACGAGGACGGCAACGGTCTTTCCGGAGAGAGGCTGATCGATCAATGGGAGGCTCCTTTCCTGTAGTGCCCACCGGTTGCAGCCGCGAGAGGCCGGTCCGGGTTGTTCCCGATAAGCGCATCGCCGTGGCGCAAACCCGCTGCGTCGGTCGGATTTTCCCTCCGGTGCAGCGTCTGAACGCCGACCGTCGCCGCGTCGCGGCCACTGGGGATATCTCGACCATGGCGGGCAATTGTGCCCCGCAGAGCCGATTTGGTAAGCGACGCGCAAGGCGTAGCGCTATGCGTGAAGTCGTCATACAGGTGGCGAAGATTACCGGCGGAGTCAATGGGTATGCGGCGATATGGCGAGCCGGCGGACGCAATCGGCAAGAGATGACACAAAGCTCATCCCCGGTCGGAATTTCGCTGCGCCGCAGCCGCCCCTGGCGTCATATCCTGACCGCCGGCCGGCGCCTCACAAGGACGTGACGAACAGTGTGGGCCGTCGCGGCCGGAGCCATGCCAAAAAGGGTCGGGTCGCCGTTCCAGCCATGCCGCGCGGATCGTCTGCGACGACGGCCCTCGGTCGGACGCCGGCCGGGAGGACCTCATCCATGGCACGATTGACGCTCGCGCTGTTCGTCCTCGCGATCGCCGCGGCGTCGCAGGTGCAGGCCGGCGACGGCCGGACCGACCGTTGCGCCGCCGCCGTAGACGGCGAGATCGAGCGCCTGGGTCTCGCCGAGTCGCAAATCGCCGACATCGCATACAGCCGGCACAGCTACAACAACCGCCAGGACAACCGGCGCCTGACACGGGTGCAAGGCTGGGTCGATCTGGCGGATTGCGAGGGCTATCTGGTGATCGACATGACGCCGCGCTGCCGCGTCCGGCAGGTGTTCACGCAAGGAACGTGCACGATGGCCGGCGTGCCGGGCTGCTGACTACCGCTCGGCTCGACCTGGCGCCGCCCTCTCGCGCTACGAGTCGGTGCGGACTGGCCAGGGGATGCGCGAGAACTCTACGCCCTCGTCGGCCAGCTCGTTGGCCTGCGCATCGGTCGCCTCGCCGTAGATGTCGCGCCGCTCGCAGTCGCCGTAATGGATGCTGCGCGCCTCGTCGGCGAAGCGGTCGCCGACATAGTCGCAGTTGTCCTGAATGTGGCGGCGCATCTCCGCCAGCCGGCGCACCGCGTCCGTCGCCGCCGGGGCCCCGTCGCCGCCGGCGGTCGGCTCTGAGCCGCGCCCGGCCGACGGATCGCCGCGCCGACCCTTGGCGATGCGCGGTGCCATCGGTGCCTTGGCGATATCGGTGTCGCCGCACACCGAGCACGCCACTTCGCCGGCCGCCGCCTGGGCGTCGTATCCGGCGCCATCCCTGAACCACGCCTCGAACCGGTGCCCGTCGCGGCATCTGAGGTCGAACAGAATCATCGCTTGGCGGTCACATCCATTTCGCAGATGTCATACTATCGCAATCTGGGTTGCTGAATCGACAACGACAAGAAGGGCGGCCGTTGAGTCCACTCGAGCACCATGGTGGGCAGACGCCGTCCGCCTGGGTCGTGCGGTTTGCGCCGCTAGTCGCCAGGTCGGGTCCGGTCCTGGACGTGGCCTGCGGCGGCGGCCGGCACCTGAGGCATTTCCACGCCCTGGGCCACCGCGTCGTCGGCGTCGACCTGGACACGCGCGGGATCGCCGACCTAGCCGGCGCCGCCGACGTGGAGATCGTGCAGGCGGACCTGGAGGGCGGCGCGGCGTGGCCGTTCGGCGAGCGGCGCTTCGCCGGCATCGTCGTAATCAACTATCTGCACCGGCCGTTGCTGCCGATCCTGTGCCGCGCCCTGGCGCACGGCGGCGTGTTGTTGTACGAGACGTTTGCCCGCGGCAACGGCCGCTTCGGCAGGCCGTCGTGCGAGTCGTTCCTGCTGCGCGACGGCGAACTGCTGGCGGCGGTGGCGGGACGGCTGCAGGTGATCGCTTACGAACACGGCGAGGTGGCCTCGCCCAAGGCCGCGGTAGTGCAGCGGATCGCCGCGGTCAACGACCTGGTGGCCGTCGCCGAGCTCGGCGGCGACCCGGAGCCGCGGCCGTTGCCCGCCGGCTAACCAGCCCGATCGATCCGGGCCCTGACGAAAAGGGGAGGACCAATGGCGAAACTGTCCTGGGGCGTGCTGAGCACCGCGCGGATCGGCTGGGAAAAGGTGCTGCCGGCGATGCAGCAAGGCGACCATTGCCGGATCGACGCGATCGCCTCGCGGTCCCTGGCCAACGCGCAGGACTGGGCCGGCAAACTGGGCATCGCGAAGGCCTACGGCTCGTACGAAGAGTTGTTGGCGGACCCCGACATCGACGCGGTCTACAACCCGCTGCCCAACCATCTGCACGTGCCGTGGACCATCAGAGCGGCGGAGGCCGGCAAGCACGTGCTGTGCGAGAAGCCGATCGCCATCACCGCGGCGGAGGCCGAGCCGCTGATCGCCGCGCGCGACCGCGCCGGTGTGCGCATCCAGGAGGCGTTCATGGTGCGCACCCATCCGCAATGGCTCAAGGCCCGCAAGATTCTGCGATCGGGCCGGATCGGCGAGCTCCGGGCGATCCAGGGCTTCTTCAGCTACTACAACGCCGACCCCGGCAATATCCGCAACATGGCCGACATCGGCGGCGGCGGCATGCTGGACATCGGCTGCTATCCCACCACCACCTCGCGCTTCATGCTGGACGCCGAGCCGACGCGGGTGATCGCCATCCTCGACCGCGACCCGGCGTTCAAGACCGATCGGCTGGGCAGCGCGATCTACGACTATCCCGGGGTGCAGGCCAGCTTCGTCTATTCGACCCAGCTGGTCGAATACCAGCGCATGCACTTTCTGGGCACCAAGGGAAGGATCGAGGTGGAGGTCCCGTTCAACGCGCCGAACGACCGGCCGTGCCGGCTGTTCGTCGACGACGGCTCGACGCTGTTCGGCGACGGCATCGAGACCGTCGAGATACCGACCTGCGATCAGTACCGGGTCGCCGCCGACGCGTTTTCCAAGGCTGTGCTGGACGGGACGCCGCAGCCGATCCCGCTGGAGAACGCGATCGCCAACATGCGGGTCATCGACGCGGTCTTCCGCTCCGCCGAAAGCGGCCGGTGGGAAACGCCGTAGCCGACGGAAGAGAGACGGCCCGGCGCCGCGGACACGTCCGGTCTCGTCTAATCTCGTCGACCCAGGTAAGATCGGCGGCAGCCCCCTCACCCTCCCGCTTCGCGGGCCCCACCCTCTTCCGCAAGGGGAGAGCGGTAATTCCGCCAGCGCCTCGAAATTTTCCCTCTCCCGCGGGAGAGGGAGGGACCCGCGAAGCGGGAGGGTGAGGGGAGTACGCCGATCAAACGGGCGTCTCGTACTCTCGCCAGACCATTTCCTAGTGCGGAACAATCCGGATGACCGACCTGACGACAAGCGAGGGCCTGCGCGCGACGGGCTTCGAGGGATTTGTGGCAGTTAGCGCGTTGCGCCAGTCGGGGCTGGCGGCGATCCCCGACCGGCCCGGCGTCTATGTCGTCCTGCGCCGCGCGACGGAGGGGCCGCGGTTCCTGCGTGCCAGCCCGGCGGGCCAGCCGGGCGGCCGCGATCCGAGCGTTCCGCCGACGGACCTGGAGGGCCACTGGCTGCTGGACGCGGAGATTCTGTACGTCGCCCAGGCCGGCGGGCGCGGCCTGTGCCACCGGATCGGCCAGTTCCTGGATTTCGGCCGCGGCATGAAGACGGCCCACTGGGGCGGGCGGCTGGTCTGGCAGTTGGCCGGGTCCGGGGCGTTGGAGCTGTGCTGGCAGGCGGTACCGGGGCGCTCGCCCTGGGGCCGCAAGAACACCCTACTGAGCGCCTTCCAGGCGCGCCACGGCACCCTGCCGTTCGCCAACGCGCGGCTCTGAGCGGCGCTGTCGCGCCGACAGGGCAGGAACGCCGCGCGGGCGCGATGCTTATCCATCGGGCAAGCGGCGTGACGCACCCTGTCGGCGCGACGGCACCGCCCTGCGGGTCGCGCCCGGGCGGCCCGCCCGCGGCGTCGAACGCCCCGACCGTAGCGTAGTAGCTACGCTCTTCGACCTTCTCCTGGCGGCCCGCACCGCCTGGACGCGACGCAGACCGCGGCCGGTGAGAGATGTGGGCTAATCCCCCGCCGCAAGCAGCGGCTGGGCGTCCGTCCGCGGCGGCGCATAGTCGCAGTCGTGGCCCAGCGCGGGCACGGCGTTGCGCGCCTCGGCCACCTTGGACATGTCGATCTCCGCGGTCACGACGCCGACCGCCTCGCCGGCGTCGGCCAGCACCTCGCCCCACGGGCTGACGATCAGCGAGTGGCCGTAGGTCTGGCGGTTCTCGTCGTGGGTGCCGGTCTGCGCCGGGGCGATGACGTAGCAGCCGGTCTCGATCGCCCGGGCGCGCAGCAGCACGTGCCAGTGCGCCCGGCCGGTCTGCCGTGTGAACGCCGCCGGCACCGTCAGGATGCCCGCGCCTGCCTGGGCAAGCGCCCGGTACAGATAGGCGAAGCGGATGTCGTAGCAGATCGTCATGCCTAGCTCGCCCCACGGCGTCGGCGCCACGACGGCCTGCCCGCCGGGGCGGAATGTGGCGCTTTCGCGGTAGGATTCGCCGCCCGGCAGGTCGACGTCGAACATGTGGATCTTGTCGTAGCGGGCGACCACCGCGCCCGAGGGGTCGAACAGATAGCTGCGGTTGGCGACCTGCTCGCCGCCCGGCAGGGCGATCGCCAGCGACCCCACCAACAGGGTCGCGCCGGTCTCGCGCGCCAAATCGGCGAAGAACGGGATGCCGGGATGGCTGTCCTCGGGCGCCGCGCGGACTAGCAACTTGCGGCGGCCGAGCACCATCATCGAGACGTTCTCAGGCAGCGCGATCAGCTCCGCCCCCCGGTCCCGCGCCCGCCGCACCAGGTCGCCGGCCGCCGCCAGGTTTGGCGCGATCTCGGTGCCGGCGTTGACCTGGACGCAGGCGGCCTTGGTGTGGGCGAACGACGCGCTCATGCCGCGTCCGCCAACAGCGAATCGAGCCGCCCGGCCTTGTCGAGCGCGATCAGGTCGTCGCAACCACCGACATGGGCCTCGCCGATGAAGATCTGCGGCACAGTGCCGCGACCGTTCGCCCGCTCGACCATTTCCGCCCGGCGCCTGGGATGCATCATGACGTCGATCTCGTCGAACGCCACGCCCTTGTCCTTCAGCAGCCGCTTGGCCATGAAGCAGTATGGACAGAACGGGCTGGAGTAGACGGTGATCGTCGGCATGGTCGGGACCTCCTGTCGGTCGGCGGCTACCGTGCCATATGGGACGCCGCCGGGCCAGTGCGAGAAGTGCCGGTTAGGCCCCGGCGGCGTGCGTCACCGGTCGCCCATGCAGACGCCGATGTCGCGCGCCGACTTGACCCAGCCGTGGTCGATCGGGACGGTCTTGCGCCTGCCGACGATCCGGTCGAGTGGCACCGGTTCGGTGCCGTCGCCGCGCGCGGCGACCATCACCCCGAAGACACCCTGGTCGATCAGAGCGGCGCAGGCGGTGCCCAGCCGGGTGGCCAGCAGCCGGTCGGCGGCCGACGGCGTCCCGCCGCGCTGGAGATGGCCGAGGATGGTCACGCGCGACTCCAGCCCGGTGAGCTCCTCCAGCCGGTCGGAGAGGATCATGGTGTTGGTGGCGAACTGCGCCTTGATCTCGGCAATCCTTGCCTTGGCCTTCTTCTTGGTGTCGTCGCCCTTGTCGTCGTCCTTCTTGGCCTTCGCCAGATCGTCCTCGGCCCGCGAAAGGCCCTTGGCCTGTTCGCCGGGCATCGCGCCCTCGGAGACGGCGACGATGCTGAACCGACTGCCGGTGCGGCTGCGATAGCGGATCGATTCCGCCACCGCCTCGATGTCGTAGGGGATCTCGGGGATCAGTATGACGTCGGCGCCGCCGGCGACACCGGCGCCGAGCGCCAGCCAGCCGGCATTGTGCCCCATGACCTCGACGACGATGATGCGGTGGTGGCTGTGGGCGGTGCTGTGCAGCCGGTCGATTGCGTCCGTGGCGATGCCCAGCGCGGTGTCGAATCCGAAGGTGACGTCGGTCTCCGCGACGTCGTTGTCGATCGTCTTGGGCAGGGTGATGAGGTTCAGCCCGTGCTCGAGCAACCGGT
>JAZFQW010000338.1:0-2471 GCA_036445335.1 Alphaproteobacteria bacterium
AGGTCAGTTTCTCGACACCGTCGAAGGTAAGCAAGCTGCCGTCCGCCATGGTGATGGTGCCGGCCGCGTCCTGGCTCAGGTCGATTTGGTTGTTGCCCGACGACACCACCGAGCCCTGGATCAGGTCGAACGTCCATCCGTCGGTCGGCGCACCGCCGTCTGAGTGCTGAAGTTGGATTATGTCGGTCCAGCCCCCCCCATCACCGCCGTGAAAGATGTCGTTGCCGTTGGCCTCTTGGAAGATGTAGAGATCGCCGCCGTCAGCGCCCCATGCGATGTCGTTGCCGGCGCCGCCGTTCAGAATGTCGTCCCCCTCGTCGCCGTATAGCGTATCGTCCTTTTTGCCGCCGTCGAGATAGTCGTTGCCGGTGCCGCCATAGAGCGTGTCCTTACCGGAGCCGCCGTAGATCTGGTCGTTACCGCTCTCACCGTACAGTGTATCGTCCTTTTTGCCGCCGTCGAGGTAGTCGTTGCCGGTGCCGCCGTACAGCGTGTCCTTTCCCGAGCCGCCGGAAAGGGTGTCCTGTCCTGTGCCCCCGGTCAGGGTATCGTCGCCAGCAAGGCCAGAGATCGTATCGTCACCGGCGCCGCCATCGATGGTGTCGGCCGCGGAACCGCCGCTGATCACCTGATCGTCGGCGCCGGTGACGGTCACATCGAACGTGCCGACCGTTTGGAACGTGTCGTCGTTCTCGGCTTCGGTACCGGTTGCCGTGACGGTCAGCGTGAAGTCCTCGGAGGACCCCGCAGGCGGCGTCACGGTGAGCCCCGTGAGATCATCTCCGATCAGCGACCACGAGCCGTCGCCGTTGTCGGTGCCGGCCGACAGGATCGCCCCGTCGGGAACATCCAAGATGGTGATCGCCAGCGTCTCGGAGCCGTCCGTGTCGGTCAGCGCCGAGGAGATGTCGAGCGCGATCGTCGTCGGCGCCACGTCCACGGTCTCGGAGGCAAGGGTTTGTATTCCGCCGTCCGTCGTGATGGAGACATCGTCGATCTCGACCTGGGTAACCTCGTTGTTATACGTCTTCTTGTTGTTGTACCCACCGAGGGTGAGGGTGTGATCGCCCGCCGACAGGGCGCCGAGATCGATCGTCACCGTCTGCCAGCCGCTGTCGTAATCGGTACCGCCGTTGCCGTCGCCGGCGACATGTAGAAGGTAGTCGTTACCGTTCTCGCCATGAAGCTGACCATCGAGGCTCGCCAGGACCTCACCGTACTCATCGGATTCGTAATCGGAATCCATGGTCATCCGGTAGCTGAAGGTGAGCGTGCCCGTGGCATCCGCGGGGACGTTGAAGGTGGTCTGCCAACCACTCGACATCCCATTCGTGATGTCTCTGTTGTTCAGCCCTCCCATCGAGGTGGTCAGCCCGCCGCCGCTGTCGCCGCCGGAAGCGCTCCAGGCGCCGCTCTCGAAGCGCGCATGCGACGTTCCCCGGAACGCGTCGTCGACATAGGTGAAGCCTTCCGAGCCCGAGTCGAAGCTTGCCGACAGCACCGTCGACGTCCCGCCGGTATCGGTCACCGAAACGCCAAGCTGCGCTGTGCTCGTCGAGCCCGTGGGCGGGGTGTAGGTGAGGTCGGCAAGCTGATCGCCCGAAAGCATCCAGGTGCCGTCGCCGTTATCCGTCCCGGTAGAAAGGCTCGCGCCGGTGGGAACGCCCGAAACGGTCACCGTCGTCTCCGAGGTCGCGGCATCGAGCGTCGCCTGCGACACCGAAACCGCAATTGAGCCGTTCTCCGAGCCGGATACGTCGTTGGCGGCCAGCGTCGGCGCGTCGGCGACCGCGTTGACCGTGACGTCGAAGGTATCGACGGTCTGGGCGGTATCGGATCCATCTGTGCTGATCGAGGTGACGGTCAGCGTGAAGTCGGCGTCTGAGTCGGCGGGCGGCGTGAGCGTGAGGCCGGAGAGCTGGGCCTGGGTCAGGGTCCAGGTACCATCGCCGTTGTCGGCGCCGGCCGACAGGCTGGCGCCGGTGGGCACGCCGGAGACGACGACCGATAGGGTCTCCGAGCCGTCGGTGTCGGCGAGCGCGGAGGTGATGTCGAGGGCAATCGCGGTATCCTCGTTGCCCGAGATGTCGTTGGCGGCCAGCGTCGGCGCGTCGGCGAGGTCAATGGCGGTATCCTCGTCGCCCGAAGCATCGGACGTTCCCAAGATCGGCGCATCGACGAAGTTGGGCTGGACCTGTTGCGTGGCCCCGTCATCCGGCTCGGTTGGCAGATCGAGCGTTTCCGCATTGCCGTCGTCGCGATCGAAAGGCTCGGTGCTGAAGGGGTTGGCGTCCAAGTGACCGGACTGGAGCCCGGGTTGCGGACCGGCCGGCCCATTGCTTGTAAGGGCGTTCGAGGCAGAATTTCCGGCGGTCTCGATAGCGGTGTCGTCGACGAACGTCTCGCCAACGCTCGCCCGGCGCGACGCGCCGGCGTTCGCGCCCACCGCGTCGTCCGGCTCCTCGCCCGTG
>JAZFQW010000339.1:0-3920 GCA_036445335.1 Alphaproteobacteria bacterium
GACGAGGCGACGTAGGTCAGGGCGCAGGCGCGCAGGATCGACCGCGCCGCCGGCATGTCCTCCTTCGGCAGGTAGCCGCCGTGATCGAGGATCGGCAGCGCCCGCTTGAAGCTGGCGTCGAGTTCGACCGGCAATGTGGCCAGATGGATCACCACCGACACCGCCATCGTCAGGATGCCGGCGCCGACCCCGGCCACGACGACGACCGGCGATCGCGCGACGCCGGCCAGCACCGGCGTGAACGCGATGATCATCGAGCCGATGCGCTGAAAGGTCCGGGTCGAGCGCATGAGCCGGGTCCGGGTCCGCAGCGGCGGGTACTCGTCGCGGTCCTGCAGCGCGTGCCCGACCTCGTGCGCCGCGGTGACCACGGCGGTCAGCGACCGGCCCTCGCAATTGTCGCGCTTCAGGCGCACCGCCTTGTTGGTCGGGTCGTAGTGATCGCCCAGGTCGGTCACCTCGACCTTGACGTTGGCCAGGCCGTGCTCGTCCAGCAGGTGGCGCGCCAGCTCGCCGCCAGTGCCGGGCAAATCCGACCGCTCGTCGCCGTGGCGCGCCATCACCAGCCGCGCCCACGCCGCGGGGCCGAACACCACGGCCAGCAGGGCGATCAGTCCGACCAGATAGAGCATCGATCCTTGCCGGCTACCCCGCGTCCACCTCGCTGCCGAACGCCAACTCGTAGCCGTCGGGGTCGCGCAGCCGGAATTCCGCCAGCCCGTAGTCCTCGACCGTCACCTCGCCGACCTCCACGCCGCGGCCCTTGAGCGTGCTCTGCAGCGCAGGCGCCGATTCGACGTAGAAATAGAACACCGTCTCGCCATAGGACGGCCGCTTGCGGCGGCGCCCGCTGTCCGCCCGGACCGACTGGTTGATCATCAGAGTGATATCGCCGTGGCGCAGCGCCGCCCAGCGTATGGCGCCGGCGATCTCGGCCTCGCGCACCACGTCGAAACCCAGCGTCTGGGTGTAGAACCGGATGCTGCGCGCGGCGTCCTCGACGTTCAGCAACGGGGCGAGCGCATTCAGCTTCATTGTCGTCGTCCTCGGATTATCTCTCAGCCGCGCCGGTCAAGGCTGCGACGGTGCGATCGCGGTCAGACAGGCGTCGACGATGGCGGCGCATTCGGCATAGCGCGACCGTCCGCCGCCGGCCACCGACGTGTAGACCAGCTGCGTGACCCGGCCATCGATCAGGGTGAAAGTCGCCTCGCACCGGCTCGACTCGACCTGCGTCGCCAGCGGTGCGCGGAAGGCATAGCCGTATCTGCCGCCGCCGTAGACGCCGACGCTGGCGGTCGGCGTGCTGAAGATCCGCAGGTTCTCGTAGGTGAAATACTCGCCTTCGGGGTCCTCGCGCGACCGTTCCGGCACGCCGGCGCAGCTCAACAGCTGCGATCGCGGCATGCCGACCAGCGCCTGCTGCGCCAGCGCCGCCCGCTCCGCCGCCGCGCTGGCGCAGGCCGACAGCCAGGGCACGACGAGGATCGGCAGCAGGACCCGCAGTACCTTCAGTTGCATCGGCGGTCTCCCGGCGGGACGGAAAGCCGTCGCGGCGACAGCGCCGCCGCCGTCACGCCCCGCTCGGCGATATCATGCGGCAACCCCTTGCCGCTTGCCAAGCCGGCGGCGACGCGGGCCAGCGCGGGCGCGGTCTGGATGCCATAGCCGCCCTGGCCGGCGAGCCAGAAGAACCCGTCGGCGGCGTCGTCCCAGCCGACCACCGGGGACTTGTCGGCAACAAAGCTGCGCAGGCCGGCCCAGCGGTGCGTGACGCGGCGGACCTTCAGCGTGGTGGCACGCTCGATCCGGTCGATGGCCACCGCGACATCCAGCTCCTCCGGCTGCACGTCGCACGGCGGCATCGGCGTCTCGTCGGCCGGCGAGCCGAGCAGCCGGCCGGACTCCGGCTTGACGTAGAACCGCTCGTCGACGTCGATCACCATCGGCCACGACTCCGGCGCGACCGGCGGATCGGCGTCGAACACCAGCGCCGTCCGCCGCTTGGGCACCAGCCCGATCGGCCGGGCGCCGGCCAGCCCGGCGACCGCGTCGGCCCACGCGCCGGCGGCGTTGACCACGGTGTCGGCCGCGACCGGGCCGGCGGCGGTGTCGGCGCGCCACCGCCCGCCCGACCGGGTCAGCGCGGTCACCGCGGCGTCGGTCAGCAGCCGGCCGCCGCGCGCCTTCAGCCGCCGCAGATAGCCGCCGTGCAGCGCGTGGACGTCCAGGTCCATGGCGCCGGGCTCGTGCACCGCGCCGGCGACATAGTCGCGACGCAGCGCCGGGACCAGCCGCACCGCCTCATCGGCGTCCAGCGCCCGCAGGTCGGCGACGGTGTGCCGCCCGTCCGCCAGCGCCGCGGCGAGCGACCGGCGCTGGTCGGCGCGGCCGATCAGCAGGATACCGCGCGACCGCAGCAGCGGTTGGTCGCCGAAACCGTCCGGTGGCGCGGCCAGGAAATCCCGGCTGGCCGCCGTCAGGGCGCGGATCGCCGGCGGGCCGTAGGTCGCGGTGAACATCGCCGCCGACCGCCCGGTGGCGTGATAGCCGGGCTGGCCTTCCGCCTCGACCAGCAGCACGCTGCCGGCCGCCGCCAGCTCGGCCGCCGCCGACGCACCGGCGATGCCCGCGCCGATCACCAGATAATCGAACCGGTCCATGAGCCCCGCTTCTCCGCGACGGATGCCGGGAGGCCATGGATCACGGACCGCCGCGGCACAATTGGATTGATTAGAATGCCGCCTTGATCGTGTCCGCCATGACATCCGGGGCGGTGCGCGGCGGGAAGACGGTCACGGCGCCGTCGCCGGGGGCGGTCAGATAGACGAACGACGAATGGTCCATCAGATAGTGGGCGTGGTCGTGGGCGTGGTCGTCGGCGCCGGCCTTGGCGTAGTAGACGCGGTACGCCCGCGCCGCCTCGTCGACCTGCGCCTCGCTGCCGGTCAGGCCGACCAGGCGGGGGTGGAACTGCGCGACATAGTCGGCCAGCGCGTCGGCCGTGTCGCGCGCCGGATCGACGGTGATGAACAGCGGCTGCACCCGGGCGGCGTCCTCGCCCAGCAGGTCCAGCGCGCTCGCCATGCCGGCCAGGTCGGTCTGGCAGACGTCGGGGCAGAAGCCGTAGCCGAAATAGATCAGCAGCAGGGCGTCGCCGTAACTCGTCTGGTCGACCGCGGCGCCGGTGTGGTCGACCAGCGCGAACGGCCCGCCGACGGCCGCCGCGGCGACCGCCGACGGCCCCAGGAGGCCGCTTCGCGCGGCCAGCTCGCGGTCGACCTGCCACCACGCGAAGCCGGCGGCGAACACCATGCCCGCGACGGACAAGGCGGCGATGCGAATGAGGCGTGGCGTCATCTCGACCCGGCGACGGCGTGCATGGCTTACCGTTAGATGGGAAGCCGTCGCCACCGCGGTAAGGGGAACGACGGCGACGCCATGCTATGCTTTCGCTTCGGCTCGGACCGGAGCCGAACCAAGCGTCGCTTGACGAGTCGAGGCGCGGCCATGGCGAGGACGTTCAGGCCGATCTGGGGCGATCGCACCGGTGCGGTGCCGGTCGCCCGGCCGGCGGCCACGGCGGATGCCGACGCCGAGAGCGGCGACGACTGCGGCGGCGGCCGGCGGCGTCCGCGGGTCAGTCGGCCAGCGGCTCCAGCGCGGGCGACCCGTAGACCTCGAGGTAGTTGAACGACAGCACCGCCGCGTTGAGCGCCGCGGCGATCAGCCACAGCGCCTTGTGGACGACGCTGTTGGCCAGGGCGGAGTCGAAGGGGAAGGCGTCGACCAGCGCCAAGCCGCCGAAGAACGGCACGCTGACCAGGACGAACACCATGGTGAAGACGAGCTGTCGCGCGTCGCTGTCGCGCCAGCTTTCGCCCAGCGACGAGGGCCGGCCGATCGCCGCGGCCGGGATG
>JAZFQW010000340.1:0-2890 GCA_036445335.1 Alphaproteobacteria bacterium
TAATGACGAGACGCCCGATGAAGCGCGAGCACGATGTTTCTCCGAACACCCTGAGAAGCGTAACACTCGGCTCGTGTATCTGATCTTGATGATGGAGACGAGCTTCGTGGTCCGTCGGTGAATGGCAGCTCTGGGTAAAGAACGAACTTTCTTGATATACACCCACTACCGGAGATGGTGCCGCCGCCGGGCGCGCGCCGGCCGCCGACTCGGACGGGGCCTTAGCCGCCCGCCAGCGCGCGGTCGACGAAGTCTAGGCGGTCCTGGCCCCAGTAGAGCTGGTCGGCGATGACGTAGGTCGGGGCGCCGAACACCTGGCGGTCGATCGCCTCCCCTGTATAGGCCTGGCGCTGCTCGGCGGTCTCGGGGGCGTCGGCCGCGCGCTTCAGCGCCGCGGCGTCCAGGCCGCGGGCCGCGACGATTTCGTCCAGCGTCGCCGGGTCGGCGATGTCGCGGTCCTCGGCCCACACCGCGCGCATCAGCGCCAGGGTCAGGCCCATGGCGTCGTCGCCGGCGCGGTCGGCGGCGATGATCAGATGCGCGGCGGTTGCGTCGGGGGTCGGGAAATGCGCCGGCTTGAGGTTCACCTTCACGCCCAGATGGGCCGACCAGCGGCCGAGTTCGACCAGCCGGTAGGGCTGCCGCTGCGGCGCCCGCTTGGGCAGCGGCAGCCCGCCCGACACCGGAAAGATTTGTCCCAGGTCGATCGGCTTGATGGTCACCGCGGCGCCGTGCCGGTCGGCGATCGCGGCGAACCGGTCGTGGCCGAGATAGGAGAACGGCGATACCGGGGAGAAGTAATAGTCGACGGTCGCGGGCATTTCTGGCGATCTCCACTGGTCCGGGCGGGGCGGGATGCGGCTTCCCGCGACGGTTCGGGCGCCATCACCGATGGTGCCGGCGCCCCACGAGACTGCGTTTTCGGCGCACGACCATCATCCCGGCGCGAGTGCCCGTCAACCGGCTTGGTGCGTGCCGCCGCGCAGATCCTTGGTATTACCGGTGGCGGTCATCGGCAGGGCGTCGCGAAATTCGACCAGCCGGGGGTGGAGGTGGACCGCCAGCGATACCGGCGCCAGGTGTCGGCGTGGTCGGTGCCGGCGGTCAGCATGGCGCGGTTCGCGCCGTCACCATGCCTTCAGCTCTTCGGGGATCTCCAGGCCGATTTCCTCGTAATAGCGCACGGCGCCAGGATGGAACGGCAGAAAGCTGTTCTGCACGATGTTGGCGGCGTCGGTCCCGGCCGCTCCGGGGTGCGCCTCCAAGAGCCAGTCGCGGTGCTCCATCACCTTCTTGGTGATCTCGTAGACCAGGCTCTCCGGCAGGTCGGCGCGCGCGACCGCGAAATGCCACATCGCGACGGTCTGGATTTCGCCGTCCTGGTCGTCGTAGGTGCCTTCGGGGATGGTCACCGGCACCAGCGCGGGATAGGCGTCCAGCAGAGTCGCCTGCTGCTCGGTGGTAAACGAGAAGATCGCCGCGTCGGCCGTGGCGGCGATCTCGGCGAACAGGTCGATCGGCGCGCCGTCGGCCAGCGCCAGCGCCGCGATCAGGCCCTGCTCAAGCTGCTCGGCCAGGTCGCCGTTGTGGCCGTTGCGGACCTCGACGCCGATTTCCAGCGTGTCGAAGAAGCGCGGTATGTAGATGCCCGACGCCTCGCCCGCCGGGCCGGTGCCCACCGTCGTTCCCTCCAGCGCCGCGGTCGAGGTCATCTCCTCACGATTCGTGGAAATGATGTGGAAGGCGGTGCGATACATCGGGAACAGCGCCCGCAGCTGGTCGTGCGGCAGCGCCGGCGTCAGCGGGCTGTCGCCGACCCAGGCGTCGCGCGCCGGCCCCATGGCCAGCAGGCCGAAATCCAGGTCGCCAGTCTGCATCAACGCGGCGTTCTGATAGGCCCCGCCGGTCGGCTGTACCGCCATCTCGATCCCCAGGGTCTCGCCGACCAGGGCGGCCAGGGCGGACCCGTAGGCCTGATAGGGGCTGTCCTCGGCGGCGGTGCCGAGGGTCAGGCCCTCGGGCCAGTCGGTCCTGTCCTGCGCCCGGGCCGCGCCTGTCAGCAGGACGGCGCCGGCGACAACCGCGACAACGACGCGAACCGAGGTCAACTGCATGTCTGGTTTCCTCGACTTTAGCCAGGAGGTATGGCCGGACCGGCCTCGATGATCGGCGGACATGTCCACAGTACTTGTACAGGCAATTTCGGCGAACGCATGGCATTGTTGGGGCCGGCACCGGATGAAGTGCGGGCTAAAGGCGGGACGGCGCGGCACGACGGTCTGCCGCCGTCGCCCGATCAAACTCACAGGCTTGTGATCCGATTTGCACGCCGTTGCGCCCAGCGCGATGCGATAATCGGCCATGATCAAACGATTCCTCGGCACGCCGTTGCGCCTGCCGCTGTCCGTCACGCTGGTTCTGACCACTGTGGCGGTAATTGCCGTGGCGGCGGGTTTCGCCCTGGCCAATCCGACTATCTGGCAGTCGTCGTGGCCGAACACCGACTTTTCCAACACCTCCATCGATTTCGACGAGGTGATGTCCGGCGGTCCGCCCAAGGACGGCATCCCGTCGATCGACGATCCGGTCTTCGTGCCGGTCGCCGAAGCAGACGACCTGGCGCCGACCGAGCCGGTGTTGAGCGTGGAGATCGCGGGCGACGCCCGCGCGTATCCGCTGAGCGTGCTGATCTGGCATGAGATCGTCAACGACGTGGTTGGCGGCCAGCCGGTGGCGGTGACCTATTGCCCGCTGTGCAACTCCGGCGTGGTGTTCGACCGGGTCGTCAACGGCGTCGCGACCGAGTTCGGCACGACCGGCAAGCTGCGCAACTCCGACATGGTGATGTACGACCGGGAGACCGAAAGCTGGTGGCAGCAGTTCCTGGGCG
>JAZFQW010000341.1:0-4135 GCA_036445335.1 Alphaproteobacteria bacterium
AACACCGCCGCCGCCGCGGCGTAGAGGCCGGTCGCCAGCACGACGACCATGGTGAAGCCGACATGCATCGCCAGCAGGCTCGCCAGCACCGCGCCGATCACCGAGGCGCAGCCGTTGATGCCCCAGGCCCACGGCACCAGGTGCGGGGCGCGGCGGGTCACCATGCCGAGGCCGAGCGGGAACGGCATGCCCATGGCGAACGCCAGCGGCGCGATCGCCGCCAGTGCCACCAGCGCCTTGGCCGCCAGCCCCCACCCCGCCAGTGCCGGCAGGGCCAGCGGCAGCAGCCCGAGCTCGATGGCGGCGATGGTGATCAGTCCGGCCACCGCCAGCGCCACCGCGACGCGCGGGCGGTCGCCGGCCAGCCGCGCCGAGGCGCCGCTGCCCAGCCCGGCAAACCCCAGGAACCCCGCCAGCACGACGGCGATCGCCGCCAGCGGATGGCCGAGGAACACGGTCAGGCGATGGATGAAGGCGATCTCGACGAACAGGAAGGCGAGGCCGAGCGCCAGGAAATAGACCGCCACCCGCCAGCGCGCCAAGCCGGCGGTGCCGCCGCCGGGCGCCGCCAGCCGGACCAGTGGCAGCAGGATCAGCACCAGGCCGACCACCACCGCCTGCAGCAGGGTCGCCAGCAGCACCAGATAGCCGCTGTCGAGCAGGGTCAGCCCGCCTTGGCGGGCCAGCGCCGGCAGCTCGGGCACCAGCACCCAGCGGAAGAAGCGGAAATGGTAGGGGCGATCGTCCGTCGCCGGCGCGATGTGGAACTTGTAGCCGTCGATGAACCGCTGTCGCTGCGGCCCCAGCAGGGCGCGGGCGCCATCGTGCAGATAGGGCTCGGCCAGCAGGTTGTACCGGTTGGCCTCGTCCCGCGGCATCCCCGGATACCACACGGCGTCGAACGACCGCGCCGCGGCGAAGGCGCGGAGGGCGCTGGTGTCTTCGGCCGTCAGGTCGCCGTTCTTGACCACCAGCGTCACCGTGTTCCAGCCGCGGATCGCCGCCAGCCGTCGCTCCGGCGCGGCGACGCCGGCGCGCTCCAGGGCGACGACGGCGGTCGCGAACAGCTTCAGCGAATCGCGCGGCGGCACCCTCAGCCAGCGGGTGATCGCCAGCATGCCGCCCGGCGCCAGATGGCCGACATAGGCATCCAGCGCCTCGACGGTATAGAGCGGGCTCTCGCTCAGCGCCTGGACCCCGGCGGCGGCGGCGGTGAAGCTGTCCAGCAGCGCGACCTGGATAAGGTCCCAGCGCGCGCTGCTCGCCTCGACGAAGGCGCGCGCCTCGGCGACGTGCACGGCGACCTCGGCGCGGTCGTAGACGCCGCCGGCGAAGTCGCGGTACGGGCCGCGCACCAGGTCGACGAGCTGCGGGTTGAGTTCGACCGCGTCGACCGCCGGTACGCCATGATACAGCGCGCGCAGCACGTCGCTGCCGCCGCCGGCGCCCAGCACCAGCGTTCGCGGCCGGTCCAGCAGGTGGAATGGCAGCGCCGCGGTCTGCCGGTCGAGGTGGCCGAGCGCTGCCGGATCGCCGTCGAACCGGGTGATCACGGTCAGCGCGTCGGCGTCGGTGAACACAGCCAGCTGCGCCGGCGGCTCGCCGCCGGCTACGAGGCTCAGGCCCGGGGCGTGGCGAAACGGCACGGTCGGGCTGTCGACCACGGTCAGCAGGCCCAGCGGGCTCGAGCGTTCCGCCACGACCCGCGCGTCGGGCACGGTGAGCGCCCGGCTGAGCCCCTTGTAGGGCGACGGAAGCGGCGCCAGCCACGACGCCGGCCATGCCGCCGCCGACGCCACCGCGGCGACCGCCAATGCGGCGGCCAGGCGGCGTGAGCCGACCGCCAGCGCGGCCGCCAGCAGGCCGAGCCCGCCGATCAGCCTCAGGCAATCGTCCGGCGGCAGAGCGAACAGCGCCAGCACGACGGCCAGCGCGCCGCCGCCGGCGCCGGCCAGGTCGGCGCGGTATACCGCGGCGATGCGCCCGCCGAACCGGGCCAGGGTGAGGCCGATCGCCGTCGCCGCGGCGAAGAACGGCAGCGCCAGCACCAGGTAGATCTGCAGCAGATAGGCCTGCTGGCGCAGGTCCCAGATCACCTCCAGCGGGTTGAACGGCACCCGCTGTGCGGCGGCGAAGCCGGCCACGGCGGAGACGCCGAACAGCACGGCGGCGGTGGCGAAGGCGCCCGCGAACCGCCGCTCCAGGGCGCCCCGCGCGAACGCCAGAAACGTCCCGCTGGCGCCGACCCCCAGCAGCGCGACGCTGATGATCATAAAGGCGAAATGGTGCCACAGGGTGATCGCGAACAGCCGCGCCAGCAACACCTCGTAACCGATCGCCGCGGCCGACAGCAGGGCCACGGCGGCAAGCGGCGGCTTCATTCGCCGCCGGTCAGCGGCACGAACCGGACCGGCAGCAGTGCGCGCGTGCGCACCGCGCCGTCGGCCGCCTTCTCCACCAGCATCAGCGTCTGTACCATGAAGGACGGGCCGACCGGGATCACCATGCGCGCGCCGGGGCGCAGCTGTTCGACCAGCGGCGGCGGCACGTGCGACGCCGCGGCGGTGACCACGATCGCGTCGAACGGCGCGTGTTCGGCCCATCCGTAATAGCCGTCGCCGGCCCGCACGGTGACGTTGGGGTAGTCCAGCGCGGTCAGGCGCCGCGCCGCCAGCGCCGCCAGCGGCTCGACGATCTCGACCGAATAGACCCGGTCGACCAGCCCCGACAGCACGGCCGCCTGATAGCCCGACCCGGTCCCCACCTCCAGCACCGTGGCGTCGGGCCCGACCGCCAGCAGGTCGGTCATCAGCGCGACGATGTAAGGCTGCGAGATCGTCTGGCCGTAGCCGATCGGCAGCGGCCGGTCCTCGTAGGCGTGGCGGCGCACCGGCTCGGGCACCAGCTCATGGCGCGGCACCGCCTCCATCGCCGCCAGCACGCGGTCGTCGATCTCGCCGGGCACGTCGCCGCCGCGGGCGATCCCGGCGATCTCCTCGATCTGCCGCACCATCGCCCGTCGCGCCTCGGCGTAGGCGTCGTCGGTCGCGGCGGCGGCCCCCGGCAGGACATGCGCAAGCGCGAGCGACAGCACCAGCGCGCCTCGCGGCAGCCAAACACCCATGGCTTCCCCTCCCGACGATCCGCCACTGATACGCCACGCCGCACCCGGCCGCCAAGCCCGATCTGGCCGCTGCCGCCGGGGCGGCGCGGCAGACGGTCGCGCGCAGCGCCCTGTCGTGGCTGCCGGTCAGCCGCTTCATGTCGCCCGACCCGGTCGCCGTCGACCCGGCGCTGAGCCTGCAGCGACTGGTCGACGACTACGTCTACCGCTACCGCTTCAAGAGTTTTCCGGTTGCCGAGGCGGGCCGGCTGCGCGGCTGCGTCCGGTTGGCCGGTATGCGACTCGATCTTCTCCCAACTGCGCGGTCCGAATATGGAAATCGGTTTGAAGCGATATGATGAAAATGAAAGATCCGGATTAATAGCGGCGTCGCGGGCGATGACCGCCGGGCGCCTACTCCGACAGCTTGCGCAGCTCGCGCAGGATGCTGTCGCCCATCACCCCGGTCGACACCCGGGCCATGCCCGGCGTCATGATGTCGGTGGTGCGGATGCCGCTGTTCAGCACGTTGCGAGTGGCGGTCTCGATCAGCTCGGCGTCGTCGTCGAGCGCGAAGCTGTAGCGCAGCATCATGGCGAAGCTGAGCAGGGCGGCGACCGGGTTGGCCTGGCCCTGGCCGGCGATGTCGGGGGCCGAGCCGTGGACCGGTTCGTAGAGCGCCCGGCGACGGCCGGCGCCGTCGGCGGCGCCGAGCGAGGCCGACGGCAGCATGCCCAGCGACCCGGTCAGCATCGCCGCCTCGTCCGACAGCATGTCGCCGAACAGATTGTCGGTGACGATCACGTCGAACTGCTTGGGGTTGCGCACCAGCTGCATGGCGCAGTTGTCGACCAGCATGTGGCTCAGCTCGACGTCGGGGAATTCCGCGCCGTGCACCCGGGTCACCTCCTCGCGCCACAGCAGCCCGCTTTCCATCACGTTGGCCTTCTCGACCGAGCACAGGCGATTGTCGCGCTTTCTCGCCAGATCGAAGGCGACGCGGGCGACGCGCTCGATTTCCGACGTGGTGTA
>JAZFQW010000342.1:0-5347 GCA_036445335.1 Alphaproteobacteria bacterium
GTCGTGACCAGCGTGAGAGATGCAGGCTAATACCAAAGATCGCTGATAGTGATCTTTGGTATAACCATGCCGGCGGGCGCCATATGCCCGATGCGCTGCCGGCAGGCAATGCGGTTGGCGGTGCGGCGCTCAATGGCACTGGCCGATCGAGCCCTCGGCGCAGACCCGCTCGCCGTCGACCCATGTCGCGCCCGACAGGTCGGCGTTGCGGAGATCCGCGCCCTGCAGCCGCGCGCCGCTGAGATCAGCCTCGCGCAGGATGGCGCTGACCAGCTTGGCATTGCGCAAATCGGCGTCGCGCAGACCGGCGCCGGTCAGGTCGGCCTTGGTCAGGTCGGCCTCGAACAGGCGGGCGCCCTCCAGCAGGACCTCGGTCATGCTGGCGCTGATGAATTTCGCGCGGAACCCGTCGATGCCGCTTAGATCGCTGCCGTCGAGCTGCGAGCGCTGGAATGTCGCGTCGCGCATCTGCGCCCCGGTCAGGTCCACGCCCGTCAGGTCCCGACCGTCGAAATAGCAGCGCCGCCAATTCACCTCCGGTTCGGCCGGATCGGTGCAGTCGGCCTGGGCCAGGTCGGGCGCCAGCAAGGCCATGAGGGCGGTGAAGGCGGAGACCATGAGGCGTGTCATGCCAAGAGGTTTAGCCCGCACTGGCAAACTTGGCAAAGCCCAAAGTCAGGCGATCGGCCCGGCGGAGCGCCGTGGCGGCGCGATCGCCCGGCCGACTTCGGCGGGATCGACGAGCGATCGATGACGTTGCAGCATCGGTCCGAGCCTCGCTTCGGCCGCCGTGGGCAGCGGCGCCGTGCGGCGCGTGGCCATGTCGACGTGGACCGCCATGATCTCCATTGTCGCCGCCAGATGGCCCTCGTCGGCGTGGGTCATGCGCTGGAATAAATGGATGCGTTTGTCGTCGAAGCCGAGCAGCCGGCTGGTGATCGCCATCGGGTCGCCGGCCTGCAGTTCGCGCCTGTAGGCGATATGGCTCTCGACGACGAAGATCGACCGACCCTCGCGCTCGGCGTAGTCCCGGCCGAGCCCCAGCGCGTCGAGCAGCCGGTCGGTCGCGTGATCGAACGCCAGCACGTAATAGGCCACGTTCATATGGCCGTTGTAGTCGATCCAGTCCGGCCGGACCGTCTCGTGGTGAATGGGCGGGGCGAGCGACGGTTCGGTCATTCCGGTAGCGCCGGTGTGAGAAGTGCGGGTCAGCCCGCATAGGGCGTGATCCTGGCGCATTTTCGACTGGCCCGAAAGGCTGCCGTCGCGCCGGCTATACCGTAAAATACTTCGCGTTCGGGTGGTGGACGACGATCGCCGAGGTGCTTTGCTCGGGGTGCAGCTGGTATTCGTCGGACAGGTCGACGCCGATCCGGCGGGCCTCCAGTAGGTCCAGAATCAGCGCCTGATCCTCCAGGTTCGGGCAGGCCGGATAGCCGAAGGAATAGCGGCTGCCGTGATAGCCCTGCTGCAGCATGCGCTCGATGTCGCGGTCGTCGTCGGCGGCGAAGCCCAAATCGCCGCGGATGCGCTTGTGGGTGTATTCGGCCATGGCCTCGGCCATCTCCACCCCCAGGCCGTGCAGGTACAGGTAGTCCTGGTAACGGTCGGCGGCGAACCATTCGCGGGCAACCTCCGACGCGCGCTGTCCCATGGTCACCACCTGCAGTCCGATGACATCGCGTTCCTCGCCGGCCGCATCGCGGAAGAAGTCGGCGACGCACAGCCCGTCCTGCTTGCCCTGGCGCGGCAGCGTGAAACGCGCGACCTCGATGTCGGCATCGCGATCGAACAGGATCACGTCGTTGCCCTCGGCGGCGCACCGCCAGTAGCCGTAGACCGCCTGAGGCGCCAGGATCTGCTGGTCCTCGCAGCGGGCGACCAGATCATTCAGCACCGGGCGCAGCTCCCGCCGAGCCCACGCCATGTAGTCGTCCAGCCGCCGGCCGTTCTTCCGGTGGCCCCACTGCAGCTGGTAGAGCATCCGCTCGTTGAGGTAGGGGACCAGGGTCCTCAGCGGCACGCGGCCGACCACCCGCGGGCCCCAGAACGGCGGCTCGGGCACGGCAACCCCCTCGGCCAGCCGGTTGCGCCGCGCCCGCGCCGCCGCCACGTCGACGCCGGCGGCGGGTCTGGCCGCCCGGCCCAGCCTGCGGTTGCGGTTCGACGGTTTGGCGGCGCGCTTCGCCCGCAGGGTTTCGAGATGGCGGTCGAAATCGCCATCGACCACCTTGTTCATCAACGACAGCCCGTCGAAGGCGTCGCGGGCATAGGCGACGCGCCCGCTGCTGTATTGGGCGGCGCAGTCGTCCTCGACATAGCCGCGGGTCAGCGCGGCGCCGCCCAGGAAGACCGGGATGTCGAAGCCCTCGCGCGACAGCTCCGCCAGATTGTCCCTCATCACCACCGTCGACTTGACCAGCAGCCCGGACATGCCGATGGCGTCCGCGCGGTGCTCGCGCGCCGCCGACATGATCGCGGGGATTGGCTGCTTGATGCCGAGATTGATCACGCGATAGCCGTTGTTGGTCAGGATGATGTCGACCAGGTTCTTGCCGATGTCGTGGACGTCGCCCTTCACGGTGGCCACGATAATGGTGCCTCTTTCCTGGCCGGCCATGTGCTCCATGTGCGGCTCCAGATACGCGACCGCCGCCTTCATCGTCTCCGCCGATTTCAGCACGAAGGGCAGTTGCATCTTGCCGGCGCCGAACAGCTCGCCGACCACTTTCATACCGTCCAGCAGGTGTGAGTTGACGATGTCCAGCGGCGGGTGCTTCTTCAGCGCCTCGTCGAGATCCTCGGTGAGCCCTTGCCGGTCGCCGTCGATGATCCGGTGGGCCAGCCGTTCCTCCACCGACTCGGCGCGCTTGCGCGGCGCGGCCTCGGCGACGCTGCGACCCTCGAACAGCGCCATGAACGCCTCCAACGGGTCGTAGCCGTCGCGGCGGCGGTCGAAGATCAGGTCCTCGGCAATCTCGACCTCGCGCGGCGGGATCTTGTGCAGCGCCACGATCTTGCTGACGTGGACGATCGCGCCGGTCAGGCCGCGCCGCAGGGCGTGGTCGAGGAATACCGAGTTCAGCACGTGCCGGGCCGCCGGATTGAGGCCGAACGAGATGTTCGACAGGCCGAGGATGATCTGGCACTCGGGCAGTGCCGCGGCGATGCGCTCGATCGCCTCCAGCGTCCACAGCCCCAGCTTGCGGTCGTCCTCGTTGCCGGTGCAGATGGTAAAGGTCAGCGGGTCGAACAGCAGGTCCGACGGCGGCAGGCCGTGCCTGTCGCAGGCGAAGTCGTGCAGCCGCCTGGCGACGGCGACCTTGGCGTCGGCGTCTTTGGCCATGCCGTGCTCGTCGATCGTCAGCGCGATCACAGCGGCGCCGAACCGGCGCGCCAGGTCAAGCCTGCGTGCCGCCGGCTCCTCGCCGTCCTCGAAGTTGATCGAGTTGATCACCGGCTTGCCGCCATAGAGTTTCAGCGTCGCCGCCAGCACCGGATACTCGGTGCTGTCGATCACCAGCGGGGCGGTGACCTCGCCGGTTAGGCGGGTCACCACCTGTGTCATGTCGGCGGTCTCGTCGCGCCCGACATAGGCGGCGCAGACGTCCAGCGCGTGCGATCCCTCGCGCACCTGCTCGCGGCCCATCGCGGCGCAGCCGTCCCAGTCGCCGGCGGCCTGCAGCGCGCGGAACCTGCGGCTGCCGTTGGCGTTGCAGCGCTCGCCAATCGACAGGTAGGCGTTTTCCTGGCGCAGCGGCACTTGACCGTACAGCGAGGCGATCGAGGGGACCCAATGGGCCGTGCGCCGCGCCGGCGTTGGCCGCGCGGCGGCGCCGGCGCGGCGCCGCAGCATGCCGTCCAGCGCCTCGATGTGCGCGGTGTCGGTGCCGCAGCAGCCGCCGATCAGGTTGACGCCGTCCTCTTCGACGAAGCGGTCGAGCCAGGCCGCCAGGTCCCCGGGTCCCAGCGGGTAGACGGTCTTGCCGTCGATCAGCTCCGGCAGGCCGGCGTTGGGCTGGATCGACAGCAGGCCGGGCCAGTTCTCCGCCAGCCATTTCAGGTGCTCCGCCATTTCCTGCGGGCCGGTGGCGCAGTTCAGCCCCATCAACGGCACGTCCAGCGCCTGAACCACCGTCGCGGCGGCGGCGATGTCGGCGCCGACCAGCAGGGTGCCGGTGGTCTCGACGGTGACCTGGACGAAGATCGGCGTGTCGCTGTCGGCCTCGGCGCGGGCGGCCTTGGCGCCATCGACCGCCGCCTTGATCTGCAGCGGGTCCTGGCAGGTCTCGATCAGGATCGCGTCGACGCCGCCGGCGATCAGCCCGCTGCACTGGGTCGCCAGCGCCGCCTGCAGCGGGTCGTAGGAGACGTGGCCGAGGGTCGGCAGCCGCGTGCCCGGGCCGACCGCGCCCAGCACGAAGCGGGGACGTCCGTCGGTCCATTCGGCGACCGCCTCGCGCGCCAGTTCGGCCGCCCGCCTGTTGATCTCGACGGCGCGGTCGGCCAGATCGAATTCGCCGAGTGTGATCGGCGAGCCGCCGAACGTGTTGGTCTCCACCAGGTCGGCGCCCGCCTCCAGGTAGCCGCGATGGATCGCTCGCACCAGGTCGGGACGCGACAGGTTCAACACTTCGGTGCAGTTCTCGTTGCCCCAATAGTCGTCGTCGACGTCGAGATCCAGCGCCTGGACGCGGCTGCCCATGCCGCCGTCGCACAGCAGCACCCGGTCGTGCAGCGCCTCGAGGATGGGGATCGCCATGATGGTCGGTCTCAGCTGTTCAGCGTCGGGCCGTCGGTCGCCGCCGGCACCGTCGGGCGCACGCCCATCAGGCGACAGATCGCCAGCGTCAGCTCGGCCCGGTTCAGCGTGTAGAAATGGAAGTCCTCGACGCCTTGGTCCTGCAACAGCCGGCACTGCTCGACGGCGACGTTGGCGGCGACCAGCTGACGGATCTGCGGGTCGTCGTCGAGATCCTCGAACAGTCCGGCCAGCCAGTCCGGCACACCGGTGCCGCACTTGCGCGCAAACTCCACCGTGCGCGCGAAATTGGTGATCGGCAGGATACCGGGCACGATCGGCACAGCGATCCCGGCCGCCTGGGCGCGGTCGCGAAAGCGCAGAAACGCCTCGTTGTCGAAGAAGAACTGAGTGATCGCGCGCGCCGCCCCGGCGTCGATCTTGCGCTTCAGGTTGTCGAAGTCGAAGTCGGCGCCGGGCGCCTCGGGATGGACCTCGGGGTAGGCGGCGACGCTGATATCGAAATCGGCGACCCGCATCAGTCCTGCCACCAGATCGGCGGCGTAGCCGTAGCCGCGCGGATCCGGGCGGTCGCGGCCGACGAGG
>JAZFQW010000343.1:0-20967 GCA_036445335.1 Alphaproteobacteria bacterium
AGCCAGTAGGACCGATCCGGCGAGGCGCAGCGACGACGGGTGCCGCCGCCGGCGGCTGGCACGCCACCGCGGCGCGGGCTAGTTTGCATCTCTCACACTGGCCGCGCAGACCGTGGCCAGTGTGGAAAATGCGGGTTAATACCAAGGATCGCTGATAGTGACCCATTTGACCGGGTTCCCTTGCCCGATGCGGCTGCATCGCGCCGCGGACCGCGTCTGCCCGGCGGGCCGCCGCGCGCCATCAAATGGGTCACTATCAGCGATCCTTGGTATAAGGTGCGGCGCTGATCGCATGACGGAGTCGAGGCATGGCCGCGCCGCTCACCTATTTCAAGGGGTCCTGGCTGGAGGGCAATCCCGGTATCGTCGGGCCGATGACCCATGCGCTGTGGCTGTCGTCAGTGGTGTTCGACGGCGCCCGCGCCTTCGAGGGGGTCGCGCCGGACCTCGACCTGCACTGCCAGCGGGTCGTCAGGTCGGCCCGGGTAATGGGGCTGGGTCCGACCCACGACGGCGAGGAGATTCTGGCGCTGGCGCGCGAGGGCATCGCCCGCTTCCCGGCCGACGCGGCGCTGTATGTCCGGCCGATGTTCTACGCCGAGGGCGGCTTCGTCGAACCCGACCCGGACACCACCCAGTTCGCCCTGTCGGTGTTCGAGGCGGCCCTGCCGGAGCCGCGTGGATATTCCGCGATCGTCTCGTCGCGGCGGCGGCCGACGCCTGAGACGGCGCCGACCGAGGCCAAGGCGGCGTGCCTGTACCCGCAGTCGGGCATGGCGCTGCGCGAGGCCACCCAACGCGGCTGCGACAACGCGGTGGTGCTGGACCAGATGGGCAACGTCGCCGAGTTCGCCACCGCCAACCTGTTCTTCGTCAAGGACGGCGCGGTGCACACGCCGGCGCCCAATGGCTGCTTCCTGAACGGAATCACCCGGCGCCGGGTGATCGGGTTATTGCGCGACGACGGCATGACGATCGAGGAGCGGCGGGTCATCGTCGACGACGTCCTGGCGGCCGACGAGGTGTTCTCAACCGGCAACCACGGCAAGCTGCTGCCGTTCACCCGGATCGAGGACCGCGACCTGCAACCCGGCCCGGTCTACGCCCGGGCGCGCAAGCTTTACTGGGACTTCGCGCACTCTTGAGGCCGGTTGCGGCATGGCGACGGCGGACCTGCTGATCCGTGACGCGGCCGACGGTGATGCCGCCGGGCTGATCGCGCTGATCGGCGGCTGCTTCGCCGACTATCCCGGCTGCGTGCTGGACGTCGACGGCGAGATCCCCGAATTGCGGGCGATCGCCACCGCCTTCGCCGCGCGCGACGGCCGATTCTGGGTCGCCGAGATGGCCGGCCGGGTGGTCGGCTGCATCGGCGTGGCGCCCAGCGGCGGCGGCGTCGAGCTGCTCAAGCTCTATGTCGACGGCGCCGC
This sequence comes from Alphaproteobacteria bacterium, assembly GCA_036445335.1. Taxonomy (GTDB): domain Bacteria; phylum Pseudomonadota; class Alphaproteobacteria; order DSM-16000; family Inquilinaceae; genus JAZFQW01. The sequence continues at coordinate 1,431 of JAZFQW010000343.1, forward strand.
CCGGGGCCGCGGCCTGGGCGCCCGGCTGGTCGGCCTGGTCGAATCGGAAGCGCAACGACGCGGCGCCGGCGTCGTGGAGCTGTGGACCGACACGCGGTTCGCGCACGCCCACCGGCTGTACGAGCGCCTGGGCTACCGGCGGTTGCCCGAGACCCGGGCGCTCGGTGACCTGTCGAACAGCGTGGAGTATCATTACCGCAAGACGCCGTCGCGGTGATCGTTCCGCGACGGCGCCCGAGGAGATCACCGGTGAGCGAGACCAGACCGCCGTCGAAGGACACGCGAAACCTGACCCGCGTGCTGGAGCACCACGGCATCGACCTGGTGTTCGACGTCGGCGCCAATGTCGGGCAATACGCCGACCGCCTGCGCCGCGGCGGCTATCGCGGCCGCATCGTCAGTTTCGAGCCGCAGTCGAAGGCGCACGAGGCGCTGGCCCGCGCGGCGGCGAACGACCCGGACTGGACGGTGGCGCCGCGCATCGCCATCGGCGACAGCGATCGCCCGGTGACACTGAACCTTTCCGCCGAATCCGACATGAGCTCGGTGCTCGACTTCACCGCCGAGATGGCGGACCTGCTGGACAGCTCCGCCTATGTCGGCACCGAGGTGGCGTCGCAGGCGCGCCTGGAGGCGGTGTTCGCCACATACACCCGGCCCGGCGACCGGGTGCTGCTGAAGTCCGACACCCAGGGCTACGAGCGCCGGGTGATCGACGGCGCGCGCGGCGCGCTGGGTCGCATCCAGGCGATCCAGCTGGAGCTGTCGATCGTCGAGGTCTACCAGGACGAGCCGTCTTACCTGGAAATGATCCGCCATCTCGGCGACTTAGGGTTTCGGCCCGTCCTGTTCGTCCCCGGCTACTTCAACCGCCGCACCGCCCGCCTGATCCAGATGGACGGCGTGTTCGTGCGCGACGCGTGAGCGCTGGCGCCGTTTACCGCTTCGGCCGGAGGGTCGGGAAGGCGATGACGTCGCGGATCGACGGGGAGTCGGTCAGCAGCATGGTCAGGCGGTCGATGCCGACGCCCAGCCCGCCGGTCGGCGGCATGCCGTATTCCAGCGCGGTAATGTAGTCCAGGTCCATCATCTGCGCCTCCTCGTCGCCGGCGGCCCGTGCCGCCATCTGCGCCTCGAAGCGGGCGTGCTGGTCCTGAGGGTCGGTCAGTTCGGAGAACGCGTTGGCGACCTCCCAGCCGTTGACCAAGGTCTCGAACCGTTCGGCCAGCCGCGGGTCGCCGCGATGCGGCTTGGCCAGCGGCGAGATCTCGCGCGGGAAGTCGATGACGTGGACCGGCTGGACCAGGGTGGATTCGACGCGGTGGCCAAACACCAGCTCGACCGCCTCGCCCCAGCTCTCGCGGCCGCTCACTTCGCAGTCCAGGCGCTTCGCCGCGTCGCGCGCGTCCGAAGCGTCCAGCGCTGCGAAATCGATGTCGGTCTCGGCATGCACCAGCTCCAGCATCGACCGGCGCGGATAGGCGCCGGCGAAGTCGAGCATGCGATCGGCATATTTCACCGTCGTGCCGCCGGTCGCGGTCTCCGCCAGTCGCGCCAGCAGGTCCTCCACCAGCGTCATGATGTCAGTGTAGTCGGCGTAAGCCTGGTACAGCTCCATCATGGTGAACTCCGGGTTGTGCCGCGGCGACAGACCCTCGTTTCGAAACGACCGGTTGATCTCGAATACCCGGTCGGCCAGACCGCCGACGATCAGCCGCTTCAGATACAGCTCGGGCGCGACGCGCAGATACAGATCGATGTGCAGCGCGTTGTGGTGGGTGATGAACGGCTTGGCCGACGCGCCGCCGAGGATCGGGTGGAGCATCGGCGTCTCGACCTCTAGGTAGTCGCGTTCGGTCAGGAACTGCCTGGTCGCGGCGACGATCGCGCTGCGCGTGCGCAGTATGTCGCGGCTCTCCTCGTTCATGATCAGGTCGAGATAGCGCTGGCGGTAGCGCGCCTCGACGTCGGTCAGCCCGTGATACTTCTCCGGCAGCGGCAGCAGCGCCTTGGCCAGCACGAACAATGCCGCGGCGTTGACCGTCAATTCGCCGCGCCTGGTCCGCCGCACCCGCCCCTCGACGCCCAGCAAGTCGCCGATGTCGAGCAGCTTCAGCGTCGCTAGCCCGCCGTCCGGCAGATGGTCGTTGTGGCAGAAGACCTGGATCTTGCCGGTCGTGTCGTGCAGGTCGATGAACATGCCGCTGTTGCGCATGGCGCGAATGCGGCCGGCGACCCTGACCGTGTCGCCGCTGTCGGTGTCCGTGGCCAGCTCGGCGTAGCGCTGGTGCAACGCGGCGGCGGTGGCGGTGCGGTCGAAATTGTACGGGTACGGGTCGACGCCGGCGTCGCGCAGCGCCCGCAGCTTCTCCAGCCGCGGCGCCTTCAGTGGGTTGTCTGGCGTCGCGTCGGTGCCATCGGTGTCGTCGTCGCTCGGCGGTCTGGCACGGTCGGTCATGGCGGGCGCGTCATCGCGGGCGGCTGGTTGAATGGCCGCGCACTATAGGTTGGCGCCGGCCGTTTTGAAAGCCGGGGACGATGCCTGCCGGCTCCCCTTCGGCCGATGTCGCCGGTATGGTGGCGCCATGGACTCCGCTTCACGGATCGTGCCGCCCGAGGCCGACGCGCTGGTCGTCGGGGCCGCGGGCGGCGTGCTGGTGACCGCCGACGGCGAGGTCGTGGCGCTGGACCGCAAGGCGCTGGCGGCGCGCCTGGACGGGCCGCCGCTTCTGGTCTGCCACGCCCGGTCGGTCGCCCGCCGGGCCGAACGCGAGGCGTTGGCTGCCTACGACCTGCTGGAGCTGTTCGCCTTCGTCCACCCGGCGACGTTCTGCCGGCCGACGCCGCGCGGCCTGGCCGAGGCGCTGGCCCTGGCGGCGCCGGCGACGGCGGCGGACGCCGCGCTGACGCTGCACCGGGCGGCACCGCGGCTGCTGGCCGACCTGACCGCGGCGGGCCGCGTCGAGGCGTCGGATCCGGTCGGCATCGCCTGGGTCATGGCGCAAGCCGGCTGGCCCTGGGGGCCGGCGGTGTTGGCGGCGCTGGGCCGGCCGCACGGCCCCGACGCGGGCGACCCCGGCGACGCGCTGAAGGTCTGGCACCGCCTGCCCGAGCGCGAGTCCGACGCGCCGCCGGCGCCACCGGGCCAGGCGCCGGTAGAGCCGGCCGAGGCGCGCCGGCGGCTGGCCGAGTTGCTGGGCGACGATGCCGAGGCGCGGCCGCAGCAGGCCGATTATGCCAGCGCGGTCAGCGCCGCCTTCGCCCCGCGCGACGAGCCCGACGCGCCCAACGTCGTGCTGGCCGAGGCCGGCACCGGGGTCGGCAAGACACTGGGTTATCTGGCGCCGGCCAGCGTCTGGGCGGAGCGCAACAACGCGCCGGTGTGGATCTCGACCTTCACCCGCAACCTGCAGCACCAGATCGACCGCGAGCTCGACCGGCTGCATCCGCGGTCCGACCGCAAGGCCCGCCGGGTCGTGCTGCGCAAGGGGCGGGAGAACTACCTGTGCCTGCTGAACCTGGAGGATGCCGCCCGGTTGCTGCCCACCCAGCCGCGCCATGGCGTCGCCCTGGGGCTGATGGCGCGGTGGACCGCGGCGACCCGCGACGGAGACATGACCGGCGGCGATTTCCCCGGCTGGCTGGCCGATCTGGTCGGCCGCGGCCGCAGCCTGGGCCTGGCCGACCGCCGCGGCGAGTGCATCTATTCCGCCTGCCCGCATTACGGCCGGTGCTTCATCGAGCGCAGCGTGCGCCGCGCCCGTCGCGCCGACATCGTCATCGCCAACCACGCGCTGGTGATGATCCAGGCGGCGCTGGGCGGGCTGGACGACAGCTACCTGCCGACGCGCTATGTGTTCGACGAGGGGCACCATCTGTTCGACGCCGCCGACGGCGCCTTCGCCGGCCATTTGAGCGGCCGCGAGACCGCAGAACTGCGCCGCTGGCTGATCGGCAGCGAGACCGGCCGGCGCAGCCGGGGGCGTGGCCTCCAGCGGCGCATCGAGGACCTGCTGGCCGCCGATGCCGAGGCGCTACCGCTGCTGGCGGAGGTCGGCCGCGCGGCCCGGGCGCTGCCCGGCGAGGGCTGGGCCAGCCGCCTGACCGCCGGACCGGTCGGTCCGGCTGAGGCCTTTCTGGCGCTTGTCCGGCGCCAGGTCTATGCCCGCGCCGCGGGCACCGACGGACCCTACGGTCTGGAGGTCGAGACTGCCCCGCTGCCCGACGAGCTGGCCAAGGCGGCGGCCCGGCTGGACGCCGCGCTGGACCGCCTGCAACGGCCGCTGAAGGCGCTGCGCGGCAAGCTGCGCGCGAGGCTGGACGACGAGGCCGACGAGCTGGACAGCAACACCCGCCAGCGCATCGAGGCCGCCTGCCGTACGCTCGACCGCCGCAGTCGCGTCGAGGTCGGCGGTTGGCGCGCCATGCTGGCGAGCCTGAGCGCCGAGACGCCGGCCGCGTTCGTCGACTGGTTCGGGGTCGAACGGCAGCCGGCGGCCACCGGCGCCGGCCGCGACGTCGATGTCGGCTTCTATCGCCACTGGGTCGACCCGACCCGGCCGTTCGCCGAGGCGGTCGCGCCGCACGCCCACGGCATGGTGGTGACCTCGGCGACCCTGACCGACGGCACCGGCGACGTCGCGCTGGACTGGCAGGCGGCCGAGGCGCGCAGCGGCGCGGCCCATTTCCCGCGTCCGGCGATCCGGGCCCGGCTGCCTTCGCCGTTCGACTACGCCGCCCAGACCCGGGTGCTGGTGGTGCGCGATGTGCGCAAGGACGATATCGACCAGGTGGCGGCGGCCTACCGCGCGCTGTTCCTGGCGGCCGGCGGCGGCGCGCTTGGTCTGTTCACCGCGATCAGCCGGCTGCGAGGAGTCCACCGGCGGATCGCCGGGCCCTTGGAGGCGGCCGGGCTCAGGCTGCTGGCCCAGCATCTTGACGGCATGGACGTCGCAACCCTGGTCGACATCTTCCGCGGCGAGCAGGAGTCCTGCTTTTTGGGGACCGACGCGGTGCGCGACGGCGTCGACGTGCCGGGCCGCAGCCTGCGTCTGATCGTCTTCGACCGGGTGCCGTGGCCGCGGCCGACCATCCTGCACCGCGCCCGCCGCGATCATTTCGGCGGCCGGCGCTACGACGACATGCTGACCCGGCTGCGCCTGAAACAGGCCTACGGCAGGCTCGTTCGGCAGGCCGGCGACATGGGGGTGTTCGTGCTGCTGGACCCGATGATGCCGTCGCGCCTGGCGGGCGCGTTCCCCGACGGGGTCGAGCTAAGGCGCACCGGATTGGCCGACGCGGTGGCGACGGTCGCGGGCTTTCTGGACAGTGTGAGAAGTGCGGGCTAGTTCGCGCGGTCGGGGGTGGTGGCGGTCTCGCCGTCGCGGATCGTCAGAACCGACCACATCACGCCGTCCCATGCGTTGCTCTGGCAATAGCGGATCGCCGCGTCGTAGCCGACGCTCTCGATCAGGCTGCGGGCAAGCTGGCGCTGGTGAATGAATTCGCCTTCGGTAAGATCGTGGGCAGTGCTCATGAAACCATTCCATGCAAATTGGGGAGCCCTGGCGGTCGACGGCGTCGGCCGCCGACGGTCAATGAACCTGGGTGGACCCGCGGCCCCGCGCCGCGGCGTGGATCGCCAGGACCGACCACAGCACGCCGTCCCAGCCGTTGCTGAGGCAGGTCCGCATGGCGCTGTGGAAGCCGACATTGTCGATCAGATTGAGGGCGCGCTGGCGCTGATGATCGAAGTGATTGTCGGCGGTGTTGGTTGCGGTATGCATCGTCTGTCTCCGATCTGATCGGTGAACCGGGGGCCGGCGCCTGGTGCCAAGGCCGCTTTACGAGATGTCGCCGGCGAGCACGGGCTGGACGGCCATCCACGCCTGACCCTCGCTCATCATGCAGCTGATGCCCTGGGGCGACGTGAGCAGCAGGGTCCAGGTTTCCCCGTCGGGGCTGCTGAACACCTCGACCATGCCGCCGGAGCTGGCGAGGCCGCGGGCGATCGGCGCCTCCGAATACTGCTTGCCGAGCTGCTCGATGACATTCTGGCGCGGCATGCAGACCGACTGCGCCTGGGTGGCGCTAGCGGGCTGGCCGAACCCGGCCAGGACCGAGGTGGACAGGAGCGCCGCAGCAAGAATTCGTCCCACCGGATTGGTCCGAGTCTCGTTCGCTGTGATCCGCTTAGCCATTATTCGCTCCTCTCCAATGTGCCGCCGTCCATGTTTTCCCTGACGGCCGCGGGCAATTGGTCCTCTATCAATCGTTCACCGTTGAACACAGTCTCGCTTATCTTGAGGCGCGGCGCGGTGACCATGGTCACACCTTGGAAGATATTTTGAATTTTATTCGACGACGCCGCGCGACCTTGAAAACCGCAGTTTCCGGCGCCCAAGGACGCGCTGCGTGGTGATCCGAAGCCCTGTGTCGTCGGCGTCGGCTCACAAATATTTGTGCTCGGTTGAGTCGGTAATCGGGCGCCGGCGGGTTAGACTCGCCGGTGGTGCCGTCGGTCGTTCCAGGGGCTCACCATGGCTGCGCAAATGCGACTCCGCACGATGATAGGACCGGTCTTCGCTGCCGTGTTCGCCGCCGTCCTGACCGTTGCGCCGCCGGGCGTTCGGGCCGGTCTGGCGGATGGCATGGTCGCCTACGACCAGGGCGATTACGACACCGCCTTCAGCGAATGGACGCCGCTGGCCGAGGATGGCGACGCGGTGGCCCAGGGGCTGCTGGGACTGTTGTACCGGGGGTCGCCCGGCATCGCGCCGGACTTCGCCGAATCGGCGAAATGGTATCGACGCGCCGCCGCGCAGGGCAATCCGCACGCCCAGTACAATATCGGCGTGATTTACATGCGCGGTCAGGGCGTCGCCCGCGACGACGTCCAGGCCTACATGTGGCTCGATCTGGCGGCCCGCGGCATCGTCACCCAGGCCGACGGGACCAACAGCGCCTCGCGCCAGCGCGACGCGCTCGCCAAGCGAATGACCGAAACCGAGGTCGGCGAGGCCAGGCGCCTGGGCGACGCTTGGGAGCCGACCGCCGAATAGCAGTCCGCCGTCGGCGACGATTTGCTATTCCTTGGCGCGTCGTTTTGGTCGTATGTGATGCGTGGCCGCTGGCCCGGACGTCCGATTGACAGGTGCCACGGCACGCCTACGCATCCCGCTCGTAGTCGGCCCATCCGATGTTCCCGGCAATCGCCACCTCGTGGGCGCTGTTCCTCGGCAATGCCCCGATGATGCTGGCCAGTGGCCTGCCTGGGCCCGATCGGCGCCGGTCTGGTCATTGTGGTGGCGGGTCCGAAAGGCTTCCTCTGGTATCTCGCCATGATCCATATCACGACCACCGTATTCGCGATCTACCGCGCCGCCCGGCGGGCCGCGATCCCGCGCGACGAGATCGCCAGCGGCGACGAGACCGCGGATGCTACACTCGGGCATGCCGGGACCGACTCTTGACCAACCGACCAGGGCGGCGTCGGGCCACGGGCCGAATCGCCGCGCCGCGATGAGCCGCCGGACGCTGCACAACGCCAGCCGCGGGGTCGACCGGTGGACGATCGGCCCGGCGCTGCTGCTGGCGCTGGCGCTGCTGGTCGCTGGGGTCGCGCTGCCCAGCCTGACGGTGCGCACTTTCGCCGTTCTCAGCAACAGCGTTTCGGTGCTGTCCGGCCTGGCGGTGCTGTGGTCGGACGACCAATATTTTCTGTTCGCGGTTCTGCTGGTGTTTTCGGTGCTGTTCCCGGTGGCCAAGCTGCTGCTCGGGCTGTGGGTGTGGTTCGCTGCCGACATCGGGCGCCGGGGCCCCGCCGTGCTGGTCGACCGGCTGGAGGCGCTGGCGAAATGGTCGATGCTCGACGTGCTGGTGATCGCCATGATCGTCGCCGCGCTCAACCTGACGGTGATCAGCGGCGTCTTCGTCCACGCCGGGCTCTACCTGTTCACCGCCTCGGTCGTGCTGTCGAAGGTCGTGCTCGCCCGCATCGGCCGGGCGGCAGGGCGGCGGGCGAGCTAGATGTGGAGGGTCACGCTTTCTCCAGCGCCGCCAGCATCTTGGACGTGATCAGCGTGACGCCCATTTCCGTCCGCTCGAAGCGCCGTGCGTCGGCCTCGGCGTCCTCGCCCACCACCATTCCCTCCGGGATCCGGCAGCCGCGGTCGATGACGACCCGGCTGAGCCTGGCCTTGCGGCCGATCTCGCAGCCCGGCAGAACGACGGCCTCGCTCAGCTCGGCGTAGGAATTGACGCGAACTTCGGAAAACAGCATGGACCGCCGGACCATGGCGCCGGAGACAACGCAGCCACCCGACACCAGGCTGGCGACCGCCATGCCGCGGCGACCCTCCTCGTCGAACACGAACTTCGCCGGCGGCAGCTGCGCCTGGTAGGTATAGATCGGCCACTGCTTGTCGTACAGGTCGAGCGCCGGGGTCACCGAGGTAAGGTCGATGTTGGCCTCCCAATAAGCGTCGATCGTGCCGACGTCGCGCCAATAGGCCTCGTCCTGGTCCTCGCTGTAGATCGCGCTCTGCTGCAGTCGGTGCGACATCACCGCCGTCCGCGGCACCAGGTAGGGAACGATGTCCTTGCCGAAATCGTGCGACGATAGGGCGTCGTTGGCGTCGCGGTCGAGTTGCTGGTAGAGGAAGTCGGCGTTGAACACATAGATGCCCATGCTGGCCAGCGCGATGTCGGGCTTGCCCGGCATCGCCGGCGGGTCGGCGGGCTTCTCCAGGAATCCGGTCACCCGTCCGTCGTCGTCGACCGCCATGACGCCGAACCCGGTCGCCTCCATGCGCGGAACCTCCAGGCAGCCGACGGTCACGTCGGCGCCGCGCGCGACGTGGTCCTCCAGCATGGCGCCGTAATCCATCCGATAGACATGGTCGCCGGCCAGGACCACGACGTATTCGGGGCCTTCCGACGACAGGATGTCGACGTTCTGCCACACCGCGTCGGCGGTGCCGCGATACCACATGGTCTCGTCGATCCGCTGCTGTGCCGGCAGCAGGTCGACGAACTCGCCCATCTCCGCCCGCAGGCTGCCCCAGCCGCGCTGCAGATGGCGCAACAAGCTGTGGGATTTGTACTGCGTCAGCACATAGATCCGGCGGATCCCGGAGTTGAGGCAGTTCGACAGGGCGAAGTCTATGATGCGGAACTTGCCGCCGAACGGCACCGCCGGCTTGGCGCGCTTGTCGGTAAGCTGCTTCAACCGGCTGCCGCGCCCGCCAGCCAGCACCAGCGCGATCGACCGTCTCGGCAATTGCCGAGCGGCGGGATCCTCGGCCATCGGCGGCCTCCCTTCTTGATGGTTCGTGGCGCCGGCCATGTCGACCGGGCATCGCCGAAAGTATATGGGCCCTGATGGTCCACCGAAAGGCCGTTCAGCCCGGCGGCGCGACCGGTGCGCAGACCGCCAGCAGGACCGACATGGTGAGCACCGATAGCACCGTCGACACCAGGATCACCGCCGACGTGCGCTCGACCTAGCCCGTACTTCTCATACTGGCCGCGGCCTGCGCCACCACGAACGTCAGCGCGCCATCGCCGGGAACAGGAGCGGCGGCAGGGCGGCCCAGTACACGAACCGGCTGAGCGCCTCCGACGTGGCCTGGCCCAGAAGACCCGCCCGGCCCGACAGATAGCCCGCCAGGATGATCGCGAAGACCGGCAGGGCGACGTTGACGACGGCTGACATGGCGTCGTCCATGCCTTGGTGACCGGACCGTGTCGAGATGGCTTCGGCGCCGTCTTGACCGCGCGTGGCCGAGGACCATATCCCGATAAACCGTCCCGGCGGTCGCAATCGCGACCGCGACTCCCCGCAAGGACTGCCCGATGACCGACCCCCACGGCGCGTTGATCTACACCATGGTGCTGGCGTCCGCCTCGGACGGCGCGATGTCCGACAGCGAACTGGAAAGCCTGAGCGAGATGGTTCGGTTCCTGCCGGTCTTTCGCGGCTTCGACAGCGCCCAGATCGCCGATCGGACGCGCGAATGCGCCCAACTGCTGGAGGACGAGGACGGCCTGGACGAGACGCTGGACGCCATCCGCGACGGCCTGCCTGACCATCTGCGCGAGACCGCGTACGCGATCGCCTGCGACGTCGTCGCGGCCGACGGCAAGGCCAGCCAGGAAGAGCTGCGCCTGCTGGAGATGCTGCGCTATAAGCTCAGCATAGACCGGCTGCATTCCGCCGCGATCGAGCGCGGCGCGCGGGCACGGCACATGACGCTGTAGACATCGGGACAATTCCGAGGGGGCGCATGACGGAGGCAAGCGACGGCCGGGTCGGCGTGATCGGGCTCGGCCTGATGGGACGGCCGATGGCGCTCAACCTGCACCGTGCCGGCTATGGCGTGGTCATCCACAACCGCAGCCTTCGGCCGAAGCTGGCTCTGGCCGCCGCGGGGCTGACGCCCGCCGAAAGCCCGCGCGCAGTCGCCCAGGCCGCCGACATCGTGATCCTGATGCTGCTGGACACGCCGGCGGTGGACGCGGTGCTGCACGGGCCCGACGGGGTGCTGGCGGGCCTGCGCCCGGGCGCGCTGGTGATCGACATGGGCACGACCGAGGTGCCGGCGACCCGGCGCTTCGCCGACGAGGCGCGGGCAGCCGGCGGCGATTACGTGGACGCGCCGGTGTCGGGCGGCGAGGTCGGCGCCAAGGACGGCACCCTGACGATCATGGCCGGCGGCTCGGCGGACGCCTTCGCCCGCGCCAAACCGGTGTTCGCCGTGCTGGGCCGCAACGTCAGCCATATCGGCGCGGTCGGCGCCGGACAGATCACCAAGGCGGCCAACCAGCTGATCGTCGCGGTCACCATCGGCGCGGTGGCCGAGGCGTTGACCCTGGCGCGCGCCGCCGGCGCCGACCCGGCCAAGGTGCGCGATGCGCTGCAGGGCGGCTTCGCCGCGTCGCGCATCCTGGAGTTGCACGGCAAGCGCATGGTCGACGGCAATTTCAAGCCCGGCGGCCGCTCGGTCACCCAGTTGAAGGACCTCAACCAGTGCGCCGACCTGGCCGCCGAGTCCGGCGTCGACCTGCCGACCCTCGCCCTCGTCCGCGACCTCTACCGCAAGCTGGTCGACCGCGGCGACGGCGACCTCGATCACTCCGCGCTGATCCGGCTGATCGACGGCTCGTGATCGGGCATCGCTGGGCTCGCGGCGGCCTTGATCAGTCCGGCGCCCACAGGTACACCCGCAACGTGCAGTAGCGGTCGAAGCCCAGGCGGCGATTGAGGCCTTCCGCGCCTTTGGCGGCGGCGAGGGTGCCGAACCGGTACCCCCGGCGGCGCGCCTCCAGCAGCGAAACCAGCGTTACCGCCTTGGCGATGCCGCGGCGGCGGGCCGTCGGCAACGTCGCCACGTTGGCGATCCCGGCCACGCCGGCGGCCGGGTACATGGTCGACGCGGCGACCGCCCGGCCGTCCAGGCGGCCGAGGAAATGGCGTAACCGACCGTCGCCGCCATAACCGGCGGCGGCGTGGACGTCCAGCCAGGGCCGGCGTGCAAATTCGGGGAATTCGAAACACTCGGTCGTCACCTCGGCCCAGGCGTGCAGCATGTCGTCGCCGCTCACCTCGTCGACCGACAGCCCGTCCGGCACCGGCCGCGTGTCGTCGAGGCCGGCGAGGTCGGCGGCCATACCACGCATCGCGCCGGCCGGCGCCAACCCGGCCGCGTCCAGACGGCGTGCCAGGTCGGTCGGACGGCTGCCCGGGCCGATCCACCAGTTCATCGGCAGACCGCGCGCCTTGAACGGCGCGAGCGCCGCCGCGATGGCCGCGTCGGTGCCATTCGCCGGCAGGCACGCGGCCAGCACGCCGTTGAAGATGGCACACCGGACATCCGTCGCCATCCAGGTCAGCGACGGGCAGTCGTGCATCTCCAGACCGGGCCACGCCCGCCAGGCCCTGGCCATCGCCACGGCGTTCGCCTCGATCGCGGCGGTGAGCGCCGAACGGGTCGGGTCGCGCAGGATGTCGGTCACGATGTCGCCAGCCCGTCTGCCGTCACGCCGCCGGCGCGTCGTCGCCGAGAAACTCGAGCAGCGCCGCCAGGGTCTCCGCCGGCTTCTGCTCGGCCAGGAAGTGGCCGCAGTCGAGGGCATGGCCGCGGACGTCGCACGCCTTCTCGCGCCACGTCGACAGCGCGTCGTAGTGCCGGCCCACCAGCCCCTGCGCCCCCAAGGCATTAGCCCGCACTTCTCACACTGGCCACGGTCGGGAAAGCACTTGGCCGCCACCGGGCAGCGAGGGTACGTTCGGGGTGAGTCGCCCCGTCCGTGATGCGCGGTTTCCGATGCAGATCTACCTGCCCATCGCCGAGCTTTCGGTGAACCTGTTCCTGATTCTCGGTATGGGCGGGGCGGTCGGATTTCTATCCGGGCTGTTCGGCGTCGGCGGTGGATTCCTGATGACGCCGCTGCTGATCTTCATCGGCATTCCGCCGGCGGTCGCGGTCGGCACCCAGGCCAATCAACTGGTCGCGGCGTCGGTGTCGGGGGTGATGGCGCACTGGCGCCGCGGCAACGTCGACGTCAAGCTGGGCTGCGTGATGCTGGCCGGCAGCACCGTCGGCACCGTCGTCGGCGTGTGGATCTTTGGCATCCTCAAGCGGCTCGGCCAGATCGACCTGGTGATTTCGCTGTCCTACGTGGCGTTTCTCGGCGTCATCGCCGCGCTGATGCTGGCGGAAAGTCTACGCGCGATCCTGCGCCAACGCCGCGGCACCGCGACCCGCGGCAAGCTGCACAAGCACAATGTCCTGCACGGCCTGCCGTTCAAAATGCGTTTTCACAAATCGCGGCTGTACATCTCCGCATTGTTGCCGCTGGCGATCGGCCTGATCGGCGGGCTGTTGGTGGCGATCATGGGGATTGGCGGCGGCTTCTTCTTGGTCCCGGCGATGATCTATCTGCTCGGAATGCCGGCCTCGACGGTCGCCGGCACGTCGCTGTTCCAGATCATCTTCACCACCGCGATCGCCACGTTCCTGCAGGCCTATTCCAACCAGACGGTGGACGTGCTGCTGGCGCTGATGCTGTTGAGCGGCGGCGTGATCGGCGCCCAGCTCGGCACCAGGGCGGCCACCACGCTGAAGGGCGAGCAGGCGCGGGCGCTGCTGGCCGTCATGGTGCTGGCGGTCTGCGCCAAGCTGGCGGTCGACCTGGTCGCCGTGCCGGCCGAGCTGTTCTCAATCGAGGTGATGCGATGAGCGTCCGGTGGACCCGATGGGCCGGCCTTGGCGCCGCGATCGTGCTGGCCGCCGGCGCGACCGGCGGCGCGCCCAAGGCCCAGGACAGAATCGGCGCCGGCGCGCTCCAGGCGCCGGAGCTGCTGGCGGACGTGTCGGACCATTCGATCGAGATCACCACCGACTTCACCGGTACCGACCTGGTGGTATTTGGCACGGTCGACCGGCCCGGTGACATCGCAGTGGTCGTGCGCGGACCGGCCGAGCAGGTCGTGGTGCGGCGAAAAGACCGGATCGCCGGCATCTGGGTCAACCGGCAGAGCATGGTCTTCGCCGACGTCCCGAGCTTTTACAGCGTCGCCACCAACCACCCGATCGAGACCTTCGCCGACCAGCGGATGCTCCAGCGCCAGGGCATCGGGCTTGACAATCTGCGGCTGCGTCCGGTCGACGCGGCGGACGCATCGGTGGCGGAGATCGCCGAATTCCGCGAGGCGCTGATCCGCGCCAAACAGCGCGACGACGTCTACGGCATCGGGATCGGCCAGGTCGCGGTGCTCAACAACCGGCTGTTCCGCACCAACATATTCTTCCCCGCCAACGTGCCCACCGGGGTGTACAACGTCAGCGTCTTCCTGGGACTCGCGGGCGAGGAGGTGCCGGGGTTCTCCACCTCGTTCTTCGTCGGCAAGATCGGCGTCGGCGCGGAGATCTTCGCCTTTGCCCAGCGTCACGCTGCGCCTTACGGAATCCTCGCCATTCTGATCGCGGTGTCGGCCGGCTGGCTGGCCGCCGCGGCATTCCGGCGTGCGTAGCATCGACTTCATCCACCACCGATTGGAGCCGCCATGACCGACTCGCCCGAGGTCCCCTTCGAGGAGCAGTGGCGCGTCTTCCTCGTCGTCGTCGACGACAGCGACGAATGGGCGTCGGCGTTGCATTTCGCTTGCCGCCGGGCGCTGCACACCGGCGGCAGGGTCGCCCTGCTGCACGTCATCGAGCCGTCGGAATTCCAGCACTGGATCACCGTGGAGGAGGTGATGCGCGAGGAGCAGCGGCAGGAGGCCGAACGACTGCTGCAGCGCGTCGCCAAGCAGGTCAACGACCAGACCGGCACCCTTCCGGCACTTTACCTGCGCGAGGGCGCCAGGCGCGAGGAGCTGCTGACGCTGATCGCCGAGGACCCGACGATTTCCATTCTGGTGCTCGGCGCCAGCACTTCCAGCGAGGGCCCGGGGCCGCTGGTCCAGTACCTGACCAGCAAGCCCATCGCCAACCTGCGTATTCCCATCACCATCGTGCCGGGGAACCTGTCGGCCGAGCAAATCGACCATCTGGCCTGAATGGCCGCTTCTCGCATCCCGGTCCGACGGCAGGCCGGGCAGGGTGAACATATCGACCGGCGCGCCGAGCCCGCGCAGCGCGAACGTGCCGAGCGGCACCGGCAGGCCGTTGCAGGTCTCGGCGATATCGCGCGATATCAGCACCGGCGACGAGCTCGACCTGGTCGGGCAAGTATCGGCCTTCGGCCAGAACCCAGTCGGTCAACGACCGATGGCCATCCCGCAATTTTGAGACAGAATCTTTCGCGATCCGCGCCGTCGGAATTTCCCGCTTCGATTCTTGGAGTTACCGCCCATATCTGCTAGGCCACCTGAGAATTCGCCGACATCTTAGGCTTGATCTTCGCCCCGGATCTGCCCACTTTGCGGCAAACTCGCCGCATCTCCGGCGATGGGAGGGATTTTCGCTATGTTCATCCAAACCGAACAGACCCCTAATCCGGCGACGTTGAAGTTTCTGCCCGGCCGCGAGGTCCTGGGCAGCGGCAGCGCCGATTTTCCGAGCGCGGACACCGCCGAACGGTCGCCGCTGGCGGAACGGCTGTTCACGGTCGACGGCGTGACCGGTGTGTTCTTCGGCGGCGACTTCATCACCATCACCAAGGCCGACGACCGGGAATGGTACCTGCTGAAACCGTCGATCCTTGGCGTCATCATGGAGCACTTCACCGCCGGCCGGCCAGTGCTGCTGGACCAGACGGCGACGCCGGCCGACAGCGGCGGCGAGGACGACAACGAAATCGTCAGCCAGATCAAGGAGCTGCTGGACACCCGCGTGCGCCCCGCCGTGGCCCAGGACGGCGGCGACATCGTCTATCAGGGGTTCGAGGACGGCGTGGTCTACCTTCACCTGCAGGGCGCGTGCGCCGGCTGCCCCAGCTCGACGATGACTCTGAAGGCGGGAATCGAGAACATGCTGCGGCATTACATTCCGGAAGTCGTCGAGGTCCGCGCGGTCATGTAGCGACCGCACGCCTCACCGCCGCAGCATCCGGGCGTGGGTCGTTCCCGGCCCGCACATCACCGAGAACCGTCATGACGATCAGGGTCGGACAGCTGCCCCGCGAGGGCAACGCCCTGTTCGGGCAGATCACGGTCAACGGCTGCGGAATCCAGCCACTGAACCTGGCGCCTGACGAGACCCATCGCTTCACCGCGTTCGACAGCCTGCTCGACGGGGCGGCGTCGTACGCCAGAAACCTCAATACCCACCCGGCCTACGAGAAAATTCGCCGGTCGCGTGCCGTGGACCGCGCCACCGACCGGATACCGGACGGTCATCGGCTGCTCGAAAGCCTGGTCCGCTACTCGGAACATGGCCAGGATTACAGCGACGAGATTCGCCTGGTGATCCGGGCGAACGACCTGCGGTCCATCGACCCGGCGCGGCTGGCGGCGCCCGAGCGACGGTTCCCCGTCGCACTCTTGCCGGGTCTGGCCGTCGCGGCCGCCGAAAGCTTCAAGTAGGAATCCGCCAATGACCATTCTCAGCGACGCCGGTCTCGACCTGATCTTCCGCGACGCCCGCACGCACAGGGCCTGGAGCGACCAGCCGGTCGGCGAGGTGCTGCTGCAGGCGGTCTTCGACCTTGCCAAATGGGGGCCAACCAGCGCCAATTGCAGCCCGATGCGCGTGACCTTCGTGGTCAGCCGCGACGCCAAGGAGCGGCTGAGGCCGAGCCTCGAAGAAAACAACGCCGCCAAGACGATGGCCGCGCCGGCAACCGCCATCATCGCCTACGACACGCGGTTTTTTGACCATCTGCCGGCGTTGTTCCCGCACGCCGATGCCCGCTCCTGGTTTGCCGGCAAGCCCGACCTGATCGAGGAAACCGCGTTCCGCAACGGCAGCCTGCAGGGTGCCTATTTCATCGTCGCGGCGCGGGCGCTCGGCCTGGATTGCGGCCCGATGTCGGGCTTCGACAGACAGAAGGTCGACGCCGAGTTCTTCCCCGACGGCAGGTTCAAGTCGAACTTTCTGTGTAATCTAGGGTATGGCGACCCCGCGGCGCTCATGCCGCGCGGCCCGCGCCTCGGCTTCGAGGACGCCTGCGTGCTGATCTAGTACCCACCATCATAGGAGGATGACTCGTATGATAGTGAGTACTAGTTCCACGACACAGAGATTTTGACTGGTTGCGAGTTGCCAATTTTTGAGACCGACCGTTGCGTTTCGAACCCATGATGGAGTCAAAATATCTGTGTCGTGGAACTAGCGCCGGCCGGGCGCATGTCGCCATTGACCGAACGCCGGCCGCGACCACCGGGTAATCGCAGCGTGATCGTATTGGCACTGGACACGGCGGGTGCCGCCTGCTCTGCGGCGCTGTGGCGCGACGGCGCGGTGCTGGCGCGGCGGTCCCGGACCATGGCGCGCGGACACGCCGAGGCATTGATGCCCATGGTGGTGGCGGCCATGGCGTCGGGCGGACTGCCGCTGGCAGCGGTCGACCTGTTCGGCGTGACCGTTGGGCCGGGCGCGTTCACCGGCCTCAGGATCGGCCTGGCGGCGGTGGGCGGTCTGGCCCTGGCGACCGACCGCCCGATCGTCGGCATCACCAGTTTCGACGCCGCCGCGCACGCCGTCCCGGCAGACGAACGGGCCGGACGGCGCATGCTCGTGGCGCTCGACAGCAAGCGCACGGACCTGTTCGTGCAGGTCTACGACCTGGCCTTGCGCCCCGCCGGCGAACCGGCGTGTGTCGACGCGGCCGCGCTGATGGACATGATAGCGCCCGGCCCGCACGTCATCGCCGGCGACGCCGCAGTCCGCGCCGCGTCGATCCTTTCGCAAGCGGCCGGACGCGGCGGCGGAGCGGCGAGCGGCGTCCATGTGGCGGCCGACGCGGGTCCGGCGGACCCGGTGGTCGTCGCCGCGCTGGCCGCTGCCCGCGCCGGGCAGGCGACGCCCGATCCGCCGGCGCCGCTGTATCTGCGGCCGCCCGACGCCAGTCCGGCGCCGCCGCCGCGATCGATCGTTCCTTGACGCCATGGCGGAACCGCAGACCCTGCCCGCCGGTCCGTTCGATCCGCCTCTGCTGGCGGAATTGCACCGCCGCTGCTTCGACGCCCCCGACGAGCGGTTCTGGGACGGCGCCGCTGTCGCCGGCCTTCTGGCCGCGCCCGGGGTCGTCGGCCTCATCCGGACCGTCGGTCCGGCCAACGCCGCAACGCCGGTCGGGTTCGCGTTGATCCGGGTGGCCAGCGGCGAGGCGGAGATCCTGTCGATCGGCGTCGTACCCGAGGCCCGCCGACGGGGCCACGGCCGGGCGCTGCTGCTGGCCGCCGCGGCGCATGCCCGTCCGCTGGGGGCGGCGGCGGGGTACCTGGAGGTGGCGGCGGACAATCACGCCGCGCGGGCGCTCTACCATGGCGGCGGTTTTCGCCAGGTCGGACGACGCGCCGATTACTACCGCCGGCGCGATGGCGGCGCCGACGCCCTGGTATTGCGCAGGGGTCTTGGCGATCAGCGCTTTTGAATTCGAAGTCGGTGCGGTCCGTCGGCGCCGGATGACTCCTCGGCCTCCAGACTCAAGACCAAATGGCCGTCCTCCTCCACCGATCGCGGCACGTTTGCAGCGGTTCGGTCCCCTGCAGACGCACTTCGACAACTTCACCGGGATTCATCCGCTCCAATATCAACTTTGTGCGGACAAAGGTAAGGGGGCAAACTTCTTGCCTGATATCGAGGAAGTAATCCGTCTTTTTTGTCCGGTCCATAAATTTCTCTTCTGGTCGGCGGTATTGTTATTGCAACACGGTCTGGGGAGACTTATACAATCAACGTCAAAACATGGGGAGCTGTGGAAATGAGCGACGACACACCGTCCGATGAGCTGAAGACCCTGACTACCCAGATCGTGTCGGCGCATGTGTCGCACAACACCGTGGCCGTATCGGACCTGCCGGCACTGATCAAAAAGATCTATCACACCCTGGCCGGCGCGAGTTCAGAGGCGCCGCCTGCGCCCGAGCGACCTCAACCGGCGGTACCGATCAATAAATCGATCACGCCCGCCTATGTTGTCTGCCTGGAGGACGGCAGGAAGTTGAAGACGCTGAAGCGGCATCTGCGCACGGCTTACAATATGTCGCTGGACGAATACCGGGCGAAATGGGGCCTGGCACCGGACTATCCGATGGTCGCGCCCGACTATGCGGCGCAGCGGTCGGCGATGGCGAAAATGATCGGCCTTGGTCGCCGCGCGACGAGCGCCACCCGCAAGAAGTCGAAGTAATCGTCGACAGCGCGGATCGGCGCGGCCCGGCGGAACCGGCGCCTCAGACCATGGGCGCCATCGCTGCAGGTCACCAATCTTGATGCAGATCGGGTAACAGGTCGATCCGCGCCAGGGTGCCGGGGTGCAGGTCGCCGCACTTCCTGCGTATACAGCGCTGTAAGCCTGTCCGGGTGGCGCAGTAGCTATCTGGCCGATACCTGCCCCACCCAGGCGCGGAATTGCGCTCTGCCACGCTCTCTGACGGCGCACGGCACTCTAGAATAATCCACTGGAGCGGGGTCGTCCACGACGCGCCAGCGGTCGTTGAGCGTGGTCGGGAACTTGACGGCGGCGCGCGAGGCCGCGCCGGCAAGGTCGACATCGATTTGCGGGGCGCACGGTGCGCATGTTCCAGGCATTCCTTGCCTCTCCGGTGTCAGTGGCCAGCAAAGGTCGGCGGCTATTTCAGTATATCTTCCAATAGCTTATTTCCACTGGCCTCTGCAATGTCGAGAGCGGTGACCGTTTCACCACTCAATCCGATTGAGATGAGACGGAGAACAGACGGAAGGCCGACGATCGAGGCCCGCGCCAAGGCCCTGCGCGACGCGGCGGAACTGTTGCTCCAGCACGACGCCATGGAGGGCTGACACAAGCGCCCCCGGCCGCCTGCAGACCAATGACGGCCGGAGACTGACCCCCTCAACCTGGAGGCACAGGGAAGGCGCCCCAGGAAAGGAGGCTATCATGAGAC
>JAZFQW010000344.1:0-8645 GCA_036445335.1 Alphaproteobacteria bacterium
TGTGGCGCGTGCTGTCGCACGAACAGGAGCTGCGCGGATTTTCGGTGGTGATCGTGGTCGCCGGCATGGACGGCGCGCTGTTCAGCGTGCTGGGCGGGCTGGTCGGCGGCGTAGTGATCGCTGTGCCGACCTCGACCGGCTATGGCGCCGCGCGCGGCGGCCGGTGCGCGCTGGAAAGCGCCCTGGCCAGTTGCGCGCCCGGCATCGTCGCGGTCAACATCGACAACGGCTACGGCGGCGCCTGCGCCGCCGTGCGGGTGCTGCGCGCGATCGACGGCGTGCCGCGTGAGGCCGCGGATTGCGGGCGCGAAAGCGGGGCATCGAACCGGAGACGACGATGACCATCGAGAAACGCACGTTCGGGCGCACCGGACATCTCAGCTCCGCGGTGCTTTTCGGCGGCGCGGCGCTAGGCGCGGTCGACCAGGGGACCGCCGACCGGGTGCTCGATCTGCTGTTCGAATACGGCGTCAATCACATCGACACCGCCGCCGCCTATGGCGACTCCGAGCTCAGGATCGGCCCGTGGATGGACCGCCCTCGCGACGACTTCTTCCTGGCGACCAAGACCGGGCGGCGCGACTTCG
Organism: Alphaproteobacteria bacterium; assembly: GCA_036445335.1. Lineage (GTDB taxonomy): Bacteria > Pseudomonadota > Alphaproteobacteria > DSM-16000 > Inquilinaceae > JAZFQW01. Next base: position 588 of record JAZFQW010000344.1, read on the forward strand.
ACGGCGCCCGGACCGAGATCCGCCGTTCGCTCGACCGGCTGCGCACCGACCGGGTCGACCTGCTGCAACTCCACGCCCTGGTCCATCCGGACGAATGGGACCAGGCGCTGTCGCCCGGCGGCGCGCTGGACGCCGCGGTGGCGGCGCGCGAGGAAGGCCTGGTCCGGTTCATCGGCGTGACCGGCCACGGCTGGACCATCGCCGCGATGCACCGGCGCAGCCTCGAGCGGTTCGACTTCGACGCGGTGCTGATGCCGTGGAACTGGGTCGCCGCGCACCACGAGACCTACGCCGCGGACTTCGAGGCCACGGCCGAGCTGTGCGCCAGGCGGAACGTCGCGATCCAGACCATCAAGGCCGTCGCGCGCGGGCCCTGGGCGGCCGGCGCGACGCGCGACCACACCACCTGGTACCAGCCGCTGGAGACCGAACAGGACGTCCGCCACGCGGTGCATTGGGCGCTGGCGCGCCCCGGGATCTTCGTCAACTCCATCGGCGACGTCGACCTGCTGCCGGCGGTGCTGCGGGCGGCCGACGAGCTGGGGCCGGCGCCCAGCGACGCGGCCATGGCGACGCTGAGCGAGAGCGCCGGCCTGTCCTCGATCTTCGGGCTGTAACGCTCGCCGTTCGAGCCTGCGGCTGAAGCCCTCTCCTTGGGGAGAGGGTTGGGTGAGGGGGTTGATTCTACGTCCCGGGAGTGCCGATCACGGGATCCTCGTGCTGGCCGTGCCGGCGGCCTGGTCGTGCCTGCCGCGTCGGCGGACCGGTCCGGCCGTCATCGTACGAGCGGCACGGACTACCCCCTCACCCAACCCTCTCCCCAAGGAGAGGGCTTGACCGCCTGTGCGGACGGGTATGGTCGCCGCAAGATTTGTCCAGTTGCCTCCGCACGTCGGTCAGCGTGGCTGCGGCGCCTTATTCGTCGTCGTAGTCGCCTGCGGTTCCGTGCACCACGCGCACCTTCGACTTGAACGCGCCGTTCATGGCCGCGTGCAGATAGCAGGTCTGCTCGCCCATCTGGACCAGCTTGCGGGTGGTGTCCTCGTCCTCGTCGGTCTCGACGTGGACATGGGTGATCACCGGCGCGATGCCCGGCGCGACGCCGGTGCCGGCCGACGCGCCAGGCACGTCGAACCGCATGTCCTGGACGATCCGGTAGGTCTTCAGGCTCTGCTTCACGACCTGGGCGTAGCGGCTGATCTGGGTCATGTAGCAGAACGCGACGCCCGCCGCCATCAGGGCCAGTCCCGGCGGGTGACGCTCCTGGCCGCCGAACCGAGCGGAGTCGTCCGACAGGATGCGGAAGACGCTGCCGATCGGCTGGAAGATCTGGATCCTGGTCTCCTTGATCGCGTCGTCGCGCCAAGTCAGCGTCGCGCGGACATGGACCATTCGCTTGTGCTCGTCGGTCATCGTGCTGCCGACGCCGCCCTCGACGCCGTGCACCAGCTTCGCCGATTGAAGCTTGCTGGTGACGTCCTCGGCCGCCAGGCGGCCGTCGTCGGGCCGCACGACGTCGAACAGCGCCATGGGATCGGGCTCCGGCGGCACGGCGGTTCGCCTCAGCTCGCCCGTCGGGATCGGCGCGCCGTTGCGCGATATGCTGAATTCGTTGGCCATCGGCACCCGCATCACCGCGTCGGCCGAGGACGCCCCGAGCGCGAGCACCGCGATATCCCGTATCCGGTCGCGGTCGGCGCCGCCGGCGTAGCCGACGACGAAGGACGACGGCAGCGAGTCGGCCTTCATCGTCCCGCGGACGGCCGAGCCGTTCATCAGGTACTTGTTGTCCAGCTGGATCTTCAACGCGCCGACATCGACACCCTCGCGGACGGCCAGGGTGGCGAATTCCGACGCGAAGTGGGACAGCATCCCGGTGGTGAAGAAGGCCAGCGGGAACGGTGCCAGATCGCGGCCCAGCAGCCACGGCCCCTCGTCGCAGACCAGGCGCCAGACCGATCCGGTCGGCCCGTACTGAACGATCCCCTCCTTCTGCATGCCGCCCAGGGCGCGCGACAGCACGCGTACGGATATCTTGTCGTCGCCGCCGTTGGCGAACGCCGGCAGCGCGTCCGGGGGCGCCGCGCGATACCCGAACAGCGTTTCTTCCTGGACCACGGCTTGTTGCATCTTGTCCTCCTGCGGCGTGACGTTCGGCGTCGACCTCCACCTCGACCCGGTCGGGAAGTCAGACCGACCGTGCCGCGAGCTCCATCGCTTCGCTCAAGACCGCGCGGTCGCCGACGTGGTTGGCGAGGATGAGGACCAGGCGCGCGTTGACGGCGTGGCTCTCGGTTTCATCCCGTCCGTCATGCAGCCCCAGCAGTTCGGCGTAAAATCCGTCCGGATCGGCGATGTTCGGTGTGGTGATCAGACTCGACATGGCGTCCTACCCTAGCTTCGCCCGGCCGCCAGGGCGACGGCGGAGCGCACCGCCGCTTCGTCGAACGACGTCCACCGCGCGGCGACGTGCTGGTCGGGCCGCATGAGATAGACGGCTGCCTGGGCGCTGCCCAGGTAACGCTCGGCCAACGCGCCGTCCGGATCGTCCGACGCGCTCAGCCCGAAGGCGGTCACGGCGATGCCGTCGACGTCGAGCGACGGCGGCGCGTCGGTGTCGATCGCCAGGAGCTGGAACCCGCCGCTCAGTCGGTCCAACAGCCAGCCGCCGTCCAATGGGGCGTCGGCAGCCGGCGCGCCGGGCCGGGTGCGGTCCGGCATGGCCGGGTCGTCCGGGCCGTTGAGTGGCGAGCCGTCATAGACCGAGGGCACCGACAGCCGTCCGCTGTTGACCAACGGCCGGGCGAACGCCGCCTGCTCCGACAGGTCGAGCACGGCGTCGCGGAACATGCGGCTGACGGCCGACTTCGGCGTGATGAAATCGGTCGAGCGGGTCGAGTTCAGGATGTTCTCGTCGGCCGCGCCGATCCGTTCGGCGTCGTAGCTGTCCAACAGCGACTCCGGCGCGTTGCCGGCGATCACCAGCGCCAGCTTCCAGCACAAATTGTCGGTGTCCTGCGCGCCGCTGTTGGCGCCGCGGGCGCCGAACGGCGACACCTGATGCGCGGCGTCGCCGGCGAAGATCACGCGACCGTGCCGGAACTTCTCCATCCGACGGCATTGGAAGGTGTAGATGCTGACCCATTCGAGCTCCAGCTCGACGTCGTCGCCCAGCATCGCCTTGAGCCTCGGCACGACGTTCTCCGGCTTCTTCTCCTCCTGCTTGTCGATGTTCCAGCCGAGCTGGAGGTCGATGCGCCAGACGTTGTCGGGCTGGCTGTGGAGCAGGGCGGACTGGCCGCGGTTGAACGGCGGGTCGAACCAGAACCGGCGTTCAGGCGGGAAGTCCGCATTCATGACGACGTCGGCGATCAGGAAGTTGTCCTCGAAGATGCGTCCGGCGAAATCCAGCCCCAGCATGCCGCGGATCGGCGACCCCGCCCCGTCGCAGGCGATCAGCCAGTCGCAGGCCAGCTGGTAGGGTCCGTCGGGGGTGTCCACGCGAAGCCGCGCGCCGTCGTCCAGGGGAGCGACCGACAGCACCCGGTTCATCCCGCGCAACTGGACCGGCCGCCCTTCGCGCTGCAGCGCCCGGACCCGCTCGACCAGGTACTGCTCGAGGTAATACTGCTGCAGATTGATGAAGGCGGGACGGCGATGGCCCTTCTCGGGCAGCAGGTTGAAGTCGTAGACCTGACGCTCGCCGAAGAACACCTTGCCCAGGTTCCAGGTCACGCCCTTGTCGACGATCGGCTCGCCGCAGCCGAGGCGATCGAAGATCTCCAGCGCCCGCTTGGCGAAGCAGATCGCGCGCGAGCCCCAGCTGACCTTGTCGTTCTCGTCCAGCACGACGACCGGGATATCCCGCTGCGCGAGATCGATCGCGGCGGCGAGGCCGATCGGACCGGCGCCGACGACGATCACCGGATGACGGACCGGCCGGGTCGCGTCCTGATCCGTCGACCGCTGGTACGGGTAGAGCGGCGTTTCGAAGATCCTCGACATTTCCTCCCCCGGTCGAGGCGCGGCGTCGCGCCCTCGATGGCGCTCAGCCGCCGTGCAGCGCGTCCCACATCTCGCGATCGCGCGCGGCGGTCCAGATGCGCGGCGTGTCGATCCCCAGCGCCTCGTCGTATGCCCGCGCGACGTTGAAGGGCAGGCAGTGTTCGTAGATGGCGTAGTCGCCGAATTTCGGGTCGCAGGCGGCCCGGCAGGCGTCCCACGCCGCCTTCAGCGAGCCGCCGCGGGCGGCCACGGCGGCCACCGGCTGATAGGTCGAGCGCACGAAGTCGCCGGTCAGCGCGATGGCGTCGGCGACCCTGTCGGCGCCCACCAGCGCGTCGCCGCGGCCCGGCGCGATGGCCGTGGGACGGTAGGCCGCGATGGCGTCCAGGGTGGCCGGCCAGTCGTTGAAGTGGCCGTCGCCGCAATAGCAGGCGGAGTGGTACTCGACGATGTCGCCGGTGAACATGACGCCGGAATCCGGCACCCAGGCGACGATGTCGCCGGCGGTGTGGGCACGGCCCAGTTGCATCAGGTCGACCCGGCGGGAGCCGAGATAGACCGACATCTTTCCCCGGAAGGTCATGGTCGGCCAGGTCAGGCCGGGAATGGTCTCGGCCGCCTGGAACAGCCGCGGGAACCGCGCGAATTCGCTGTCCCAATCCTCCTGCCCCCGTTCGTGGATCATCGCCCGGCATTTCTCCGACGCGACGATCTCGTCGGCGCCGTAGGCCGAGGCGCCCAGCACGCGCACCGCGTGATAGTGGCTGAGGACGACATACTTGATCGGTTTGTCGGTGACGGCCCTGATCCTCTCGATCACCGTCTCGGCCATCTTCGGGGTGGCCTGGGCGTCGACCACCATCACGCCGTCGTCGCCGATGATGACCCCGGTGTTCGGGTCGCCCTCGGCGGTGAAGGCGTACAGGCCCGGCCCGACCTCGGTAAAGGATATCGTCTTCTCCACCATGTCGCCGGTGGAGGCGAAGGCCTTAGCCATTGTATTTCTCCACGGTCTGTTCGATCGCGCCGAAGATTGACCGGCCGGCGGCGTCGACCATCTCGATGCGCACGCGGTCGCCGAAGCGCAGGAACGGGGTCGACGGCGCGCCATGGACGATGGTCTCGACCATGCGCATCTCGGCGACGCAGGAATAGCCCAGGCCGCCCTCGGCGACCGGCCGGCCGGGGCCGCCGTCCTCGCTCTTGTTCGAGACCGTCCCCGAGCCGATGATCGCGCCCGCCGACAGCGGCCGGGTCTTCGCCGAGTGCGCCACCAGGGTGGCAAAGTCGAAGGTCATGTCGACCCCGGCCCGGGCCCTGCCGAAGGCCTGGCCGTTGAGGTCGACGCGCAGCGGCAGGTGCAGCCTGGCGCCGTCCCAGGCGTCGCCCAGCTCGTCGGGCGTGACCGCGACCGGCGAGAACGCCGACGACGGCTTCGATTGCAGGAACCCGAAGCCCTTCGCCAGTTCCGGGGCGATCAGCCCGCGCAGGCTGACGTCGTTGACCAGCATTATCAGCCTGATCCTGTCCCTCGCGACGTCAGGCGTCGCCGCCATCGGCACGTCGTCCACCACGACCGCGATCTCGGCCTCCATGTCGATGCCGTAGGCCTCGTCGGCCAGGACGATCGGGTCGCGCGGGCCCAGGAAGGCGTCCGACCCGCCCTGATACATCAGCGGGTCAGTCCAGAAGCTCGCCGGCATCTCGGCGTTGCGCGCCTTGCGCACCAACTCGACGTGGTTGACGTACGCCGAGCCGTCCGCCCAGTGGTAGGCGCGCGGCAGCGGCGACGCGCAGTCGGTCTCGGCGAACGCGAACGCGCCGGGCGCCTCGCCGGCGGTCAGCGTGCGGTACTGCGCCTCCAGCCTCGGCGCGACGGCGGCCCAGTCGTCCAGCGCGGCCTGCAGGGTCGGCGCGGCGGTGGCCTCGACCGCCGTCGACAGATCGCGGGAGACCAGCACGAGGGTTCCGTCCCGCCGTCCCCGCGTCAAAGTGGCCAGTTTCATCGTGCGATTCCAAAAAGCAGCATTTGGGGGACGCCGACCGGCGGTCGCGCCGGCGGCGGGGACGGTCGACCGGGCGCTACTCAGCCGCGGTCGGTATCTTCGGGGCCTTCGCGCCGGCCGAGGCCAGCCAGCTCCGGGCGTATTCCTTCTGCTCGGTCGGTTCGACCCGTGGCCCCGGCTCCAGCGGCCGGCGGGTGTCGATCATGACCGCGTATTCCTCGGTCATCGCCTTGGGCTGGTCGAACATGCGCTGCAGCGCCTTGGGATGCGGGCCGTGGGTGAAGCCGCAGGGGTGGAACGTCACCATGCCGGGGCCGATATTGTCGCGGCTGAAGAAATCGCCGTCGTGATAGAAGATCACCTCGTCGTAATCGTCGTTGTTGTGGAAGAACGGGATCTTCATCGCCCCCGGGTCGGTCTCGAACGGGCGCGGCACGAAGGTGCAGACGACGAAGCCGTTGCCGACCCAGGTGGTGTGCGCCGACGGCGGCAGGTGGAGGCGGTGCGACATCAGCGGACGGATATCCTTGATGTTGAGCCGGGTCGGCGACAGGTCGCCGTGCCAGCCGACGGCGTCCAGCGGATTGAACGGATAGGTGACGGTCGAGATCATGTCGCGCTGCTTGATCTTTACGACGGTCTGGTCGTCGCCCTTCTGCGCCTCGAACGCGGCGTCGATCGCCGGCGCGTCGAGCATGCCGGGGTCGAAGATCGCGTGCCGGCCGACGATCCCCTTGTCCGGCAGCATGTAGGTGCCGCCGGTGTTCTCGATCAACAGCAGCTCCACCGGCTCGCTCGGCTCGATGCGCCACATGGTCGAGCGCGGGATCACGACGTAGTCGCCCCGCGCCAGCGTCAGGTGGCCGTAGTCGCAATAGAACTCGCAGCCGCCGCGATGCAGGAACAACAGCTCGTCACCGTCGGCGTTGCGCGCCAGATGGTCCATCGCTGAGTCGGTGCGCCAGTAGCGCATCTTGCAGTTGGCGTTGTGCAGGACGACCAGGGCGTCCCACGGCGACGGCCCCAGCTCGCCCGCCTCGTTGAGGTCGAAGGCGCGCGGGCGCAGCGGCCCCTCCCAGCTCAACCAGCCGGTCGGCGGGTGCTCGTGGTACATCATCGTCGCCGGGCCGAAGAAGCCCTCCTTGCCCAGTTCGCGCTCGAACGTGCCGTCGGGCAGATCGCAGTGCGCCTGGCGCGACGCCCGCCCCTGGCTCCTGGTGGTCGAGATGTACTGACGCAGCGCCATGATCGTCTCCCCGTTGCAAGCCCCCGCAGGTTCGCCGCTTGATTACACCATCGGTTCGGTGATAAACTCGTCCAAATTAGTATCGTTGCCAACGAAATGAATGTCAACAGCGATCGGACCAGAGACGGCGGCGTGCTGGACCTCGACCAGTTCCTGCCGTATCGCCTGACGGTGCTGGCGGCGCGGGTCAGCAAGCGGGTCGCGGCGGAATACTCAGAGCGGTTCGGGATCAGCATCCCGGAATGGCGCGTGATCGCGCACCTCGCCCGGTGCCGGAAGGTGTCGGTGCGCGAGATCCACGACCGCGTGAACATGGACAAGTCCCGGGTCAGCCGCGCTGCGGCGCGGCTGGAGATGGCGAAGCTCATCGAGAAGAAACCCAATCCCGGCGATCGGCGGCTGGTCGCGCTGTCGTTGACCCGCGAGGGCTGGCGGCTGTACGAAAAGATCGTGCCGCTGGCCCTGGCCATCGAGCGGGAGCTGCTGGAGGCGCTGGAGGAGGACGAGCGGCGCGCCCTGAGCGCCGCGATCAACAAGTTCCACACCCTGCTCGACACCGGCGATATGGCGCCCAAGCGGCCGATCGACGACTACGCGGTCGCCCCGCCGGTCGACCGCGACGACCGCTGAGGCGCCGAGCGAGGTTACGGCACCAAGCGGCCGCAATTCGTTTCGCGTACGACGAATTCGACGTCTCGGCAGTCGGGGTGCGACGGCTGTGGCCTATAGTCGACCGTTCTCAACCAACGATCAGGTGGTCGAGATGAAAACAGATCTCTGCGACCGGCTTGGAACTGAAGT
>JAZFQW010000345.1:0-6517 GCA_036445335.1 Alphaproteobacteria bacterium
ACGGCCGGGACCTTCGCCGGCTGGCGTCGCCGCCGTGACGGCCGTCCGGGCCGGACCGCCCGGTGTTTCCGTTCTTGACCGGCGGGGCGGTTCCGCTAACATCGCGCCGCCATGAGGTGGAGACACGGAAGCGGATGCGCCGGCGCGCCGGCCCGGGCGATACCGGCGGCGCGAATTAGCGCCCCGGTCCCCTGAGTGGGGGCCGGGCCAAGGCCGAACCGCGCGCCGAGCGGCGCGTTTTCACCAAGGTCGTCTTCCGGCACCGGGCCGACCGCGTCGCAGCGGCGCGAGGCCGCCGGAGGCCACGAGGTTCCCTGACATGACCCCCGACGAGACGGCGACGAAGCAGGTCGACTACAAGTCCACTGTGTTCCTGCCGCGCACCGATTTCCCGATGCGCGCCGGGTTGCCGACGAAGGAGCCGGAGCTGCTGGCGCGCTGGCGGCGGATGGACCTGTTTGGGCGCCTGCGCGCGCAGTCCAAGGGCCGCGAGCCGTTCATCCTGCACGACGGCCCACCCTACGCCAACGGCCACCTGCATGTGGGCACCGCCGCCAACAAGATCCTCAAGGACATCGTCGTCCGCAGCCAGCAGATGACCGGCAAGGACGCCAACTACGTCCCCGGCTGGGACTGCCACGGCCTGCCGATCGAGTGGAAGATCGAGGAGAAGTACCGCGCCGCCGGCAAGGACAAGGACGACGTGCCGGTCCTCAAGTTCCGCGACGAGTGCCGGCAGTTCGCGCAGCATTGGATCGGCGAGCAGTCGACGGAGTTCCAGCGGCTGGGTGTAATCGGCGACTGGGACGCGCCCTACACCACCATGACCAACGCCGCCGAGGCGCAGATCGTCCGCGAGATCCACAAGTTCGCGCTGAACGGCGGCCTGTTCCGCGGCATGAAGCCGGTGCTGTGGTCGGTGGTGGAGAAGACCGCCCTGGCCGAGGCCGAGGTCGAATACCACGACCACGTGTCGACCACCATCTGGGTGCGGTTTCCGGTCGTGACGCCGTCGCGGCCGGCGCTGGACGGCGCGTCGGTGGTGATCTGGACGACCACGCCGTGGACCATCCCCGGCAACCGCGCGCTGGCCTATGGCGAGGACATCGAGTACGGCGTCTACCGGGTCGACGCGGTCGGCGACGGCAGCGCGGCGCGGGTCGGCGAGACCCTGGTCATGGCCGCGGCGCTGGCCGACGAGGTCGCGCGCGAGGCGAAGATCGACGGCTGGACCCGCGTCGACACCTTCGCCGGGACCCAACTTGCCGCCACCGTGTGCGGCCACCCGCTGGCCGGCCAGGGCGGGGCGGACGCCTACGGCTTCGAAGTCCCGGCGCTGCCCGGCGGCTTCGTCACCACCGAGCAGGGCACCGGCATCGTCCACATCGCGCCCGGCCATGGCGCCGACGACTTCGAGCTGGGCAGCCGCCACGGCATCGAGACGCCGGAGACGGTCGGCGAGGACGGCCGCTTCGTGGACCATGTGCCGCTGTTCGCCGGCGCCGCCGTCTACACGCCGGAGGGCAAGGGCGGCGACGCCAACCGCCGGGTGTGCGCGGCGCTCGACGATGCCGGCAGGCTGCTGGCGCGCGACCGGCTGAAGCACAGCTATCCGCATTCGTGGCGGTCGAAGGCGCCGCTGATCTTCCGCGCGACGGCGCAGTGGTTCATCGCGATGGACCGCAACGACCTGCGCAAGACCGCCCTGGCGGCGCTCGATTCGACCCGCTTCGTGCCGCCGGCGGGCCAAAACCGGCTCTATTCGATGATCGAGAGCCGGCCCGACTGGTGCATCAGCCGGCAGCGCGCGTGGGGCGTGCCGATCGCCATCTTCGTCGACAAGGCGACTGGCGAGGTGCTGCGCGACCAGGCGGTGCTGACGCGCATCGCCGACGCCTTCGAGGCGGAGGGCTCCGACGCCTGGTTCAGCCGCGACCCGCGGGACTTCCTGGGCGGCGACTACGACGCCGACGACTATGCCCAGGTCTTCGACATCGTCGATGTCTGGTTCGAGTCGGGCTGCACCCACGCCTTCGTGCTGGAGGCGCGGCCCGACCTGCGGTGGCCGGCGTCGCTGTACCTGGAGGGCTCCGACCAGCACCGCGGCTGGTTCCACTCGTCGCTGCTGGAAAGCTGCGGCACCCGCGGCCGGGCGCCCTACGACGCGGTGCTGACCCATGGCTTCGTGCTCGACGAGCAGGGTCGCAAGATGTCGAAGTCGCTGGGCAACGTCGTCAATCCGCAAGAGGTGGCGTCCGAGCGCGGCGCCGATATCCTGCGCCTCTGGGTCGTCGGATCGGACTATTCGGAGGACTTCCGCGTCGGTCCGGAGATCCTGAAATACCAGGTCGACATGTACCGCCGGCTGCGCAACACCCTGCGATACCTGCTGGGCGCGCTGGCCGGGTTCGACAAAGCCGAGCGGATCGGCCGGGCGCAGATGCCCGAGCTGGACCGCTGGGTGCTGCACCGGCTGTGCGAGATGGACGAGATGATGCGGCGGGCGGTCGCCGACTTCGATTTCCACGCCATGGCGACGGCGCTGCACACGTTCTGCGCCGTCGACCTGTCGGCGTTCTATTTCGACATCCGCAAGGACTCGCTCTATTGCGACCGGCCGGACGGCGTGCGCCGCCGCTCGGTCCGCACCGTGCTGGACCATTTGTTCGACTGCCTGACCGCGTGGCTGGCGCCGATCGTCTGCTTCACCGCCGAGGAGGCCTGGCTCGCCCGCATGGGCGACGACGCCGGCAGCGTGCACGAGCGGCAGTTCCCGGACGTTCCGGCGGACTGGCGCGACGACGCGCTGGCGGCGAAATGGCGCCGGGTCCGTCAGGTCCGCCGCGTCGTCACCGGCGCCATCGAGCTGGAGCGGGCGGAGAAGAAGGTGCGCTCGTCGCTGCAGGCGCACCCGGTGGTCCACCTGCCCGCCGCGCTGAAGGCCGATGTCGAGTCGCTCGACTTCGCGGACATCGCGATCACCTCGGCGGTCACGCTGGTCGCCGGGGACGGACCGGCGGACGCCTTCCGCCTGCCCGAGGTTGCCGACATCGCGGTTGTGCCGCGGCTGGCCGAGGGCGCGAAATGCCAGCGCTGCTGGAAGGTCCTGCCTGAGGTCGGCGACGATCCGGCGCATCACGACCTGTGCGGGCGATGCGCCGACGCCGTCGCCGGAGTCGGCGGCTGACATGGCGCTCGCCCGGTTCTGGCGCGACGGCCTCGTCCGGTTCGGGCTGATCGTGGCGGCGCCGGTCGTCGCGGTCGATCAGGCCAGCAAGTGGGCGATCGTCGACGTGGTCATGCAACCGCCACGCGTGATCGAGGTGACCGGCTTCTTCAACGTCGTCATGGTGTGGAACCGCGGCGTCAGTTTCGGGCTATTTTCCGGCGGCCAGGAGGCGATGCGCTGGGTGCTGGTCGCGCTCGCACTGGCGATAACCGTGGCGCTGGTGCACTGGCTGCGGCGGATCGACCGGCGTTTCCTCGCCCTGTCCATCGGGCTGGTGATCGGCGGTTCGATCGGCAACGTGATCGACCGGGTGCGGTTCGGCGCGGTCGCCGACTTCCTCGACGTCCATCTTTTCGGCTATCATTGGCCGTCGTTCAACGTCGCCGACAGCGCGATCACCGTCGGGGTCGCGATCCTGCTGATCGACATCGTGTTCGGCGCGCGCGGCGACGCCGTCGTGGCGGATCGCGGAGGTGAGCCCTGAACAGATCACATCTCATGGCGCCGGTCGGCCTGTTGGCCGCCACGCTGGCGCTCGGCGGATGCTCCGGCATCACCAGCGCGCTCGGCTATGATCGCACCGTGCCGGACGAATTCGCGGTGGTGGCTCGTGCGCCGCTGACGTTGCCGCCGACCACCGCCCTCAATCCACCGACCCCGGGGGCGCCACGGCCGCAGGAGGGGACCGCGACGGATCGGGCGGAGTCGGTGGTGTTCGGCACCGATTCGCAGGGTATTCTGCTGACCGGCGCGGTCACGGTCGCCGGCAGCGCCTCGCGCGGCGAAGTCACGCTGCTGGACCGCGCCGGCGCCGGCGCGGTCCAGCCGAACATCCGGCTGGTCGTCGAGCGGGAGACCGACCAGGCGATCCGCGACAGCGAAGGCCTGATTGACAGCCTGTTGTTCTGGCAGACACAGGATCCGGCGGGCGTCGTGGTCGACGCCGCGGCCGAATCGCGCCGGCTGGCCAACAACGCGGCGCTGGGCGTGCCCCTCAACGAGGGCGACGTGCCGGTCATCCTGCCTCGCGAGAAGGCGCCTTTGGAGGGCCTGTTTGATTTCTAGATTCGGCGACACCACCTTTGCTCTGGCGGTGAGCAAACAAGGGATCGTTTCATTGGCACAATTGGGTCGAACTCTGCGTGCCGCCCTCGTCGGCGGTGCGGCGGTGGTCCTCGCGCCGGCTGGGTGGGCCGGCGCTAGCGTCTACAACCCCGAAACCTTTACCCTCGACAACGGCATGCAGGTGATCGTCGTCACCAACCGCAGCGCCCCGGTGGTCAGCCACATGGTGTGGTACCGGGTCGGCGCCGCCGACGAGCCGCCGGGCAAATCGGGCATCGCCCACTTTCTCGAGCATCTGATGTATATGGGCACCGAAGCGGTTCCGGACGGCGAGTTCAGCCGCCTGGTCGCGCGCAACGGCGGCCAGGAAAACGCCTTCACCAGCTGGGACTACACCGGTTACTTTCAGAATGTCGCGGTCGACCGGCTGGCGCTGGTGATGGAGCTGGAGGCCGACCGCATGGTCAACCTGACCTTGACCGACGACAAGGTCCTGACCGAACGCGACGTGATCATGGAGGAACGGCGCCAGCGCATCGACGACAACCCGTCGGCGCGGCTCAACGAGCAGATCGCCGCGGCGCTGTATCAGAATCATCCCTACGGCACTCCTATCATCGGCTGGCCGCAGGAGATGGCGGCACTGACGCGTGACGACGCGATCGATTTCTACCGCACCTGGTATGCGCCGAACAACGCCGCGCTGGTGGTGTCGGGCGATATCGACGCCGCCGAGCTGAGGCCGCTGGCCGAGCGGTTCTACGGGGTGATCCCGGCCCGTCCGGTGCCCGAGCGGGTGCGCCCGCAGGAGCCGGAGTTCGCCACCGAGCGGCGCGTCATCCTGCGCGACCCGGAGGTGCAGCAGACGTCGTGGCGGCGCTTCTACCGCGCCCCCAGCTATGCCAGCGCCGACGGCGACCAGGCCTACGCCCTGCAGGTGCTGAGCGAGATCCTGGGCGGCGGCAGCACCGGCCGGCTGTACCGCGCGCTGGTGGTCGATCAACAGCTGGCCGTGGGCGCCGGCACCGGCTATTCGGCGAACGACCTCGACCAGACCTCGTTCGCCGCGTTCATCGCGCCGGTGCCGGACGCCGACATGGCGGCAGTCGAAGCGGCCTACGAAGCGGAGATCACGCGGCTGTTGCGCGACGGCGCGACCGACGACGAGGTGCGCGACGCCAAGCGCAGCCTGGTGACCCAGGCGGTCTATGCCCGCGACAGCGTGACCGGACCGGCGCGGTCGCTGGGGGCGTCGACGGCCACCGGGCGCACCGTCGACGAGGTCGAATCCTGGCCCGACCGGATCGCAGCGGTGACCGCCGACGACGTCATGGCGGCGGCGCGCGCCGTGCTCGACCGGAACCAGTCGGTGACCGGGCTGCTGCTGCCCGACCGGCCGTCAGCGGAGTTGAATCAATGAGGTTTTTGGACGGATTGCGCGATACGGCACTGGCGGCGCTGCTGGTGCTGATCGTCGGGCCGGCCGGCGCGGCCCGCGCGGTCGACGTGCAGCGGGTGGTCAGCCCGATGGGGATCGAGGCCTGGCTGGTGGAGAACGCTGCCGTGCCGGTGATCTCGGTGGAGTTCGCCTTCCGCGGCGGCGTCGAACTCGACCCGTGGGGCAAGGAAGGGCTGGCTAACCTCACGTCGATCCTGCTCGACGAGGGCGCCGGCGACCTCGACAGCGCGACGTTCCAGGCGCGGCTGCGCAACGCGGCGATCCAGCTCTCGTTCGATGCCGGCGTCGACGCCTTCTACGGCAGCTTGAAGACGGTGACCGCCAATGCCGACGAGGCGTTCGACCTACTGCGGCTGGCGCTGACCGCGCCGCGCTTCGACGCCGAGGCGGTCGAGCGGATGCGCGCCGCGGTGTTCGCCGACATCCGCCGCCGCGTCGCCAACCCGCAATGGATGGCCCGCCGCGCCTATTACGAGCTCGCCTTCCCCGATCATCCCTACAGTCGGCCGTCGCGCGGCACCGCGCCGACGCTGAGCGCGCTGACCGCCGACGACCTGCGTGGCTTCGTCGCGGCGCGGTTCGCCCGCGACAATCTGGTGGTGGGGGTCACCGGCGATATCTCCGCCGCCGAGCTCGGCCCGCTGCTCGACCGCGTCTTCGGCGGCCTGCCGGCCCGGGCCGACCTGGGCGAGACGCCGCCTGCCGTGCCGGCGGGGGCGGCCGAGCGCGTCCTGGTGGAGCGGGACGGCGCGCAGAGCGTCATG
>JAZFQW010000346.1:0-4217 GCA_036445335.1 Alphaproteobacteria bacterium
GCCGCCTCGACGCGTTTCTTCAGCCGGCGCAGCTCGCGCGGCAGGTCCGCCGGCTTGGCGGCCATCAGGAACGCGTCCAGGCCGCCGCGGTGCTCAACGGTGCGGATCGCGCTGGTCGACACCTTGAGCCGCACCCGCTCGCCGAGCGTCTCGGACAACAGCGTGGCGACCTGCAGGTTCGGCAGATAGCGCCGGCGCGACTTGTTGTTGGCGTGGCTGACATTGTTTCCGGTCAACACGCCCTTGCCGGTCAACGCGCAGCGTCGGGCCATAGGGCTGAACCTCGACTGTAGACGACAAAAATGCGGGCCGGGCAGCGCCCTGCCCGGCGGACGCGGTGGTATAGGCGAACGCCGCCGCGCGCGTCAAGGCGTTTACCGGACAAGCGCATTGACGCGAAGGCGGGTAAATCCGACCGTGGCGACGACGGTCGGCGTTCTGGTGCCGATCTACCTGCTGTTCATCAACCTCGGCCTGCTTGACACGCACATCGGTCTGATCGTCGTTTACGCGCTGATCAACCTGCCGATGGTGATCTGAATGCTTTTCACGTTCTTCGAGGAGGTGCCGGCCGACATCCTCGAGGCCGGGCGAGAAGAGGCGGCTGGTCGGCGAGGCGGTGCCCTACGGCCGCATGGGGGTGCCCGAGGACCATGTCGGCGCCGCGGTGTTCCTGGCGTCGACCGACAGCGATTACATCGTCGCCCAGACGGTCAACGTCGACGGCGGCAACTGGATGAGCTGATCGGCCGACGGGGGGCCTGACGCTTGCCCCAGCCCTGGCGCCGCGACGGCGCGTCGGGCAGACTGTCCGATAACGCGGGCCGTACAGCGCCGATCGACGAGGAGAGTCCGTCACGATGACGCCGCCGTTGCGGATCGCCATGTGGTCGGGTCCGCGCACCATCTCCACCGCCCTGCTGCGCGCCTGGGAGAACCGCCACGACACCGCGGTGATCGACGAGCCGTTCTACGCCCACTATCTGCACGCCACCGGCTTCGGCCACCCCGGCCGCGACGAGGTGATCGCCGCCTACGAAACCGACTGGCGCCGTGTCGTGGCGCAGATCACCGGCCCGGTGCCCGGCGGCAAGCCGGTGTTCTACCAGAAGCACATGGCCCACCACATGCTGCCCGGCATCGACGAGGGCTGGCTGGACGATTTCGCCAACGCCTTCCTGATCCGCGACCCGCGCGCGGTGATCGCGTCCTATGCGAAACGGCGCGACGCGGTCACGCTGCAGGATATCGGCCTCGCCCGACAGCTTTCGCTGTTCGAGACGGTCCGCCGCCGCACCGGGTCGGTGCCGCCGGTGATCGACGCCGCCGACGTCCTGGCCGACCCGCCCGGCCTGTTGACCCGGCTATGCGACGCGCTGGGCGTGCCGTTCGACGAGCGAATGCTGGCCTGGCCCGCCGGCCCGCGCCCGTCCGACGGCGTGTGGGCCAAGCACTGGTACCACGCGGTCGAACGGTCGACTGGCTTCGCCGCGCCGGACCGCGCCGCCGTCCCCGACCTGCCGGTCGACCTGGAGCCGCTGGCGGCGGACTGCCGCGCCAGCTACGACCGACTGTACGCCCACCGGCTCGTTTAACGGCGTGGGTTCCCGAGGATCAGTCCCCATCGCACTCTAGAAATCGGCCGAGCAAAGTCTGAGCTGCCGCGGTCGGGGTGATCTCGCCGGTCGCGACCCTGGTCTCCAGCGCGTCAAGGGCGGCGCGGACGTCTGGTTGCGCCTTGAACCGGTCGGAGAGGCCCTCGTCGATCTCGCGCCACATCCAGGCGCGCGCCTGGCCGGCGCGGCGCTCCGCCAACGCCCCGCTCTCGGTCATAAGCCGGCGGAAGTCGGCGATGGTCCGCCACACCGTGTCGATGCCAAGCCGCTCGACCGAAGAGCATTGCAGGACCGGCACCCGCCAGCCCTGGGCCGGCGGCCTGAGCAGCGCCAGCGCGTGGCGGTATTCCGCCGCGGCGTGGTTGGCGGCGGCGACCAGGTCACTGTCCGCCTTGTTCACCACCACCAGGTCCGCCAGCTCTACGATACCGCGCTTGATGCCCTGCAGCTCGTCGCCGCCGCAGGGCGGCAGCAGCAGCATGAACAGGTCGACCAGGTCGGCGACCGCGGTCTCCGACTGTCCGACACCGACGGTCTCGACGATCACGACGTCAAACCCCGCCGCCTCGCACGCCAGCATCGCCTCGCGGCTGCGCCGCGCCACCCCGCCCAGGGTGCCGCCGGTCGGCGACGGCCGGATGAACGCCGACGGGTGCCGCGCCAGCAGCTCCATGCGCGTCTTGTCGCCGAGGATCGAGCCGCCGGACCGCTTCGACGACGGATCGACCGCGAGCACCGCGACCCGGCGTCCCTGATCGATGGCGTGGAGCCCGAACACCTCCACGAAGGTCGACTTGCCGACTCCGGGTGCGCCTGAGATGCCGACGCGGATCGAACCGCTGGCGTGGGGCAGCAAGTGGGTCAGCAATGCCTCGGCGGCGGCGCGGTGGTCGGCCCGGGTCGATTCGATCAGCGTG
The DNA here is from genome assembly GCA_036445335.1 of Alphaproteobacteria bacterium. Classification (GTDB taxonomy): domain Bacteria; phylum Pseudomonadota; class Alphaproteobacteria; order DSM-16000; family Inquilinaceae; genus JAZFQW01. The sequence continues at coordinate 2,534 of JAZFQW010000346.1, forward strand.
ATTGCCCGCGCCAGCGCACGGCGGTCGCCGGCCAGGACGCGAGCGGCGACGTCGTCGGTGTCGGACTTGGCGATCAGCCGGCCTCCGGCACCGGCGCCAGGGCCGGTTCGGGCGGCAGGCCGCGGGCCGCCGCTTCCTGCTGGCGGCGCCACAGCGCGGCATAGGCGCCGTCGCGGGCCAGCAGGGCGGCATGGCGACCGCGTTCGACGATGCGCCCGTCGTCCATCACCACGATCTCGTCGGCGTCGATCACGGTGGACAGCCGGTGGGCGATGACCAGGGTGGTGCGGCCGTGGCTGACTTCGCGCAGGTTGGCCTGGATCTCGCGCTCGGTGTGAGTGTCCAGTGCCGAGGTCGCCTCGTCGAACAGCAGGATCGCCGGTCGCTTGAGGATCGTTCGGGCGATCGCCACGCGCTGCTTCTCGCCACCCGACAGCTTCAGCCCGCGCTCGCCGACGCGGGTCTGGTAACCGTCTGGCGTGCTCATGACGAAGTCGTGGATGCGGGCCAGCCGCGCCGCCTCCTCGATCTCCGCCGGCGAGGCGTCGGGCCGGCCATAGGCGATGTTGTAGTAGATCGTGTCGTTGAACAGCACGGTGTCCTGAGGGACGATGCCGATGGCGGCGCGCAGGCTGGCCTGGGAGACCGCGGTGACATCCTGGCCGTCGATCGTGACCGAGCCCTTGCCGGGGTCGTAGAACCGGAACAACAGCCGGCTGATCGTCGACTTGCCGGCCCCGGTCGGCCCTACGATCGCCACCGTCTTGCCCGGCGGCACGACGAACGACACACCCTTGAGGATCGGCCGCCGCGGGTCGTAGCCGAAATGCACGTCGTCGAACGCGACCGCACCGCCGTCCACGACCAGGGGCGGCGCGCCCGGCGGGTCGCTGACTTCGGCGTTGATCCCCAGCAGATCGAACATCTGCTCCATGTCGGCCAGGCTCTGCTTGATCTCGCGGTAGACGAAGCCGAAGAAGTTGAGCGGCTGGTAGAGCTGCATCAGGTAGGTGTTGACCAGCACGAAGTCGCCGATCGTCATGGTGCCGGCGAGGATGCCGCGCGCGGCCATGTACATCACCCCGGTCAGCCCCAGGGAGATGACGATCGACTGGCCGATATTGAGCAGCGACAGCGACGACTTGCTCTTCACCGCCGCGCTCTCGTATTGCTTCAGCGCCCCGTCGAAGCGTCGCGCCTCGTGCCCCTCGTTGCCGAAATACTTGACCGTCTCGTAGTTCAGCAGGCTGTCGATCGCCTTGGTGTTGGCCTCCTGGTCGGACAGGTTCATCCGGCGGCGGAACTTCAGCCGCCACTCGGTCACCACCATGGTGAAGCCGATATAGACGACCACCGTCGTCAGGGTGACGGCGGCGAACCAGATGTCGAAAAGGCTCCACAGGATCACCGCGACCAGGGTGATCTCCAGCAGCGTCGGCAGGATGTTGAACAGCGTGAACGACAGCAGGGTCTCGATGCCCTTGGTGCCGCGCTCGATCGCCCGGTTCAGCCCGCCGGTCTGGCGCTCCATGTGGAAGCGCAGCGACAGCGCGTGCAGATGGCGAAAGATGCTGAGCGCGACGGTGCGGATCGCCCGCTGCGCCACCTTGGCGAACACCGCGTCGCGCAGCTCGGCGAAGGCGAGGCTGAGCACCCGGGCCAGCCCGTAGGCCAGAATGACGCC
>JAZFQW010000347.1:0-7241 GCA_036445335.1 Alphaproteobacteria bacterium
CCATCGCGGGGTGCCTCCTAGGAGCCTATCCGAGTAATGCTTATGGGCAGTACCGCGTTTTCAGGGGCTTGGGCTAGGATGGCGTCGCGTGGCGATGCCGGGCGCATCGCGAGCGGCGCCAGACGACGTCCCAAGCCCTTGAAAACGCGGCCCTGCGGGTCGACCGGGGAGGCGCGCGCGCGTCGTCGCGGACGCTTGACGATGCGCCCGGCGTCGCCGGCGCGCCCGCTCCTGACACCCGCGCCTCCCTGGTCGATGCTGCCCACAAGCATTACTCGGATAGGCTCCTAAGTCAGCGGTTTCCGCGGCGATCGGACTCGCCTCCGTCAGTCGCGCAGTTCGGCCAGGTCCTCGTAAAGCTCCAGGGCCTCGGGGTTGGCCAGGGCCTCCTGGTTCTTCACCGCCCGGCCGTGCACCACGTCGCGGACCGCCAGCTCGGTGATCTTGCCGCTCTTGGTGCGCGGGATGTCGGCGACCCGGATGACCTTCGCCGGCACGTGGCGCGGCGACGCACCGGTGCTGATCTGGGTCCGGATCCGCTTGACCAGGGCGTCGTCGAGGGCGACGCCGTCGCGCAGCCGGACGAACAGCACCACCCGCACGTCGTTGTCCCAGTCCTGGCCGATCGCCAGCGCCTCCAGCACCTCGTCGAGCATCTCCACCTGGCGGTAGATCTCCGCCGTGCCGATGCGCACCCCGCCGGGGTTGAGCGTGGCGTCGGAGCGGCCGTGGATGATCAGCCCGTCGTGCTCGGTCAGCTCGACGAAGTCGCCGTGGTGCCAGACGTTCGGATAGCGGGAGAAATAGGCGTCGAAGTACTTCCGCCCGTCGCCGTCGCCCCAGAACCCGACCGGCATCGACGGCAACGGCGCGGTGCAGACCAGCTCGCCCTTGCGGCCGCGCACCGGCCGGCCGTCGTCGTCGAACACCTCGACCGCCATGCCGAGCCCGCGGCTCTGCAGCTCGCCGCGCCACACTGGCGCGACCGGGTTGCCCAGCGCGAAGCACGACACGATGTCGGTGCCGCCGGACATCGACGCCAGCTGGACGTCGGATTTTATCGCGTCGTAGACGTAGTCGAAGCCCTCCGGCGCCAGGGTCGAGCCGGTCGACGTCAGCGCCCGCACGGTGTCCAGGCTGTGGGTGTCGATCGGCCGGTAGCCGTGCTTGTTGAGCGCGTCGATGTATTTCGCCGAGGTCCCGAACAGGGTCATGCCCTCGGCGTCGGCGAGGTCGAACAGAACGTTGCCGTCGGGGTGGAACGGCGACCCGTCGTACAGCAGCAGCGTCGCCTCCGACGCCAGCGCCGAGACCAGCCAGTTCCACATCATCCAGCCGCAGGTGGTGAAATAGAACACCCGGTCGCCGCGGCGGATGTCGGCGTGCAGCCGATGCTCCTTGAGGTGCTGCAGCAGGGTGCCGCCGGCGCCGTGGGTGATGCATTTCGGCACGCCGGTGGTGCCGCTGGAAAACAGGATGTAGACTGGGTGGTTGAAGTCCTGGCGGGCGAAGGCGATGTCGCCGGCCGCGAAACCGGCGGTGAAGTCGGCGAAACTCACGCCGTTCACCAGGCGCCCGGCGTCCGCCACGTCGCCGACATAGGGCACGATCACCGTGCGCCGCACCGACGGCAGGCCGGCGACGATCTCCACCAGCTTGTCGGTGCAGCCGAACGTCTTGCCGCCGTAGTAATAGTGGTCGACGCCGACCAGTACCTTCGGCTCGACCTGGCCGAACCGGTCCAGCACTCCCTGCGCCCCGAAGTCGGGCGACGCCGACGACCAGATCGCGCCCAGCGCCGTCGTCGCCAGCATGGCGACCACCGCCTCCGGCATGTTCGGCAGGACGCCGGCGACCCGGTCGCCCGGCCCTACTCCTTCGGCGGCCAGGGCCTGGGCGGTCCGGCTGACCAGATCGTACAGCGCGCCGTAGCCGAGCCGGCGGCGCACCTTGTCCTCGCCCCAGAACACGATGGCGGTGCCGTCGTCGCGCCGGCGCAGCAGGTTTTCCGCGAAGTTGAGCCTGGCGTCGGGGAAGAAGCGCGCGCCCGGCATCTTGCCGCCGTCCACCAGCACCCGGTCGCCGCGGGTCTCGGCGATCACCCCGCCATGGTCCCAGACGGCGGTCCAGAACCCTTCCGGCTCGGCGATCGACCAGGCGTACAGCGCCGCGTAGTCGGGCAGGTCGACGTCGTATTCGGCCGCGACCCGGGCCGTGAAGTCGGTGATTCCGGCCATCGCGATTCGCTCGGCCGAGGGCTCCCACATTGGTGACGGCATGGCGGCGGACTCCGGGCTCAGGGTAGGCACGGGCGGGCCCCCGGGGCATGGCCGTGGCGGCCAGGCGCCAAAATACTCCACTGCCGCCGCAGTGCAACATACCCGTGCTCACCACCCGACGACCCAGCGGCGCTTCCTGGTCGACCACGCCATCGATCCGGCGGCGTTGCTGATGGTCGGCAACTCGGTGACGTCGGACATCCTGCCGGTGCTGGCCGTCAGCCGGTCGCCGCGGCGAACAGCTCTTGCGGCTCGCGGATGCCGCGCAGCGCGTGCCGGCCGAGCGAGCGGAACCCGGACCCGCCGGCGGCGGCCGCGAAGGCGCCGGAGATCAGCAGATTGCAGTCGAGATCGCCGCACAGCGCCTCGATCCGGCTGGCGGCGTTGACCGCCGGACCGATGACGGTGAATTCCATCCGGCTCTCCGTGCCGACATTGCCGTACAGCACGTCGCCGATATGCAGCGCGACGTCGAGATCCATGACCGGCCGGCCGGCCGCCGACCGCCCGGAGTTGAACGCCCGCACCCCCTGCAGCGCCTCGGCCGCCGCCGCCAGCGCCGCGGCGCAGACCGGCGCCGGGTCGCCGCCATCCAGCGCGAAGGTCGCCAGCAGCCCGTCGCCGAGGAACTTCAGCACCTGGCCGCCGCGCGCCGCCACCGGGTCGGCGATGCGCTCCAGGTAATCGTCCAGCATCGGCACCAGCGCGGCCCGGTCGACGCGGTCCGACAGGGCGGTGAAGCCGCGCAGGTCGGCGTAGAAGATGGCCGCATTGATCACCTGGACATCGCCGCGGCGGATCTCGCCGTCCAGCACGCGGGCGCCGGCGTCGGCGCCCAGATAGGTCGCCATGACCGTCTGGGCGATGGCCATGTTGAGGGCGACCCGCTGGGCGGCGGCGAACGGCGGCTGGATCCGCGCCAGGGCACCGAGTTGGCCGTCGTGGAACCCGCCGGGACGGTCGGTGAGCCAGCTCGACAGGGTCCCGGTGCGGACCACCGCCGGCACCTCGCCGCCGACCCCGAAGGCGGTGCCGAATGCGACATAGTCGGTGCCGCCGGCCGACCGGAACTCGGCGAGCACGGGATGGGTTTCATCCGCCGCCGCGTCGTCCAGCCGGTGGCGGACCCGATCGACATCGCCGCGGGCGATCGGCAACAGGGGGCTGCGCTGCCAGATGGTGCGCTGACCGGAGCCGTGCTGGTGACCCTCCGACTCCAGGCCGGCGTCGCGATGCCAGGTGAAGCTGACCGCTTCGAACTGCGGGTGCAACGTCGTCGCCGAGATATGGCCGCGCAGGATCGGGATGCCGGCCGCGGCCAGCCGCTGGCTGCATCCCGCCAGCAGGCGGTCGACCGGCGTGGCGATCAAAGCCTGGCCGATCAGCCAGTCGCACACCGGCCCAGCATCGGGCGTGCCGGACTCGGCCCGGCCGCTAGGGCCGGTCGCGCCCGAGGCCGCGTTCGGCGAGCGCATCGAGATAGCCCTTCCAGATCTCGTCCTGCCGTTCGCCCAACTCGTACAGGTACGTCCACGAAAAGAGGCCGGTCTGGTGCCCGTCGTCGAAGGCGATGCGCACCGCGTAGTGGCCGACCGGCTCGACCCCGGTTATCGCGACGTCGCGTTTGCCGGCGACTATCTGCTTCTGCCCGGCGCTGTGGCCCTGCACCTCGGCGGACGGGCTTTCCACCCGCAACAGCTCGGCCGGATAGGCGAATGCCGCGCCGTTGTCGAAGTCGATCTCCAGCCTCCGCTCCGCCCGTTTCACGCGGATCTCAAGCGGCCAGTGCTCGGTGCCGAGGGACTCGGCCATGGCTCACCGTTGCGCATCCGGATCGAGCTGCCGGGCCTCGTCGACCAGCATGATCGGGATGCCGTCGCGGATCGGATAGGCCAGCCCGGCCTGCTCGCTGACCAGCTCCTGCGCCTCGGCGTCGTAGCGCAGCAGGCCCTTGGTCAACGGACAGACCAGCAGCTCCAGCAGTTTCGGGTCGACGGTCGATCGCGGCGCCGCGCCGGCGCCGTCGGCCGTTGGCGATGCGCGTTTGGTCATTGCAGACTCCTCACATGTGACCGCTGGGCCTGAAACCGCCGGGACGATGATCGCCGGTCACCGGACCGGCGGCGATGATCCGGCGGCCGTTTTTATCGGCGATCAGTGCCGGGCGGGGTGGTCGCCGTCGCGCGACAATACCGCCATTTCGACCAGGCTGACCATCATTTCGGCCCGGTCGGCGAGGGTCGGCGCCTCCAGCAGCGCCTGCTTCTCGCTCGGCTCGAACGGGCAGATCATCGCCAGCGAGGTAATCAGCCGCTCGTCCGGTGCCTCCCCGATCGCCGCCCAGTCGGCGGAGATGCCGTGGTGCTTGAAGAACGCGTTCAGCGCCGCCGCCAGCCGCTCGCGGTCGACCGTCAGCTCGTCGGCGTCGAAGTCCGCCGCGAAGTCCGACCAGCCCGCCTCGACCATGCGATAGCCGCCCTCGGCCAGGCTTTCCCGGCCGAGATGGAACCGGCAGACACCGGTCAGGGTGATCAGATAGCGCCCGTCGTCGGTCTCGTCGAACGAGGTGACGCGCCCGGCGCAGCCGGTCCGATAGACCGGCGGCGCGGCGACCGCCCCCTCCACGCCGGGGCCGCCCGGGGTCACCGGCTGGACCATGCCGATCAACCGGTCGGTGGCCAGCGCGGCATCCACCATGGCGAGATAGCGCGGCTCGAAGATGTTGAGCGGCAGCAGGCCGCGCGGCAGCAGCAGCACCCCGGTCAGCGGGAAGATCGGCAGGTCCGGCGGCAGCCGGTCGAAGATCGGGAAGAACGGGCCGCCGGTCATCGGTCGGCGGCCGCGTCGGGGGCCGGGTCCGCGGTCATGGCAGCGCCGTCACGAGAACAGCATCGACGACAGCCGACGCCGCGCCGTCATCGTCAGCGGGTCGCCGGGGCCGAACGCCTCGAACAGCTTCAGCAGCTGCTGACGCGCCGCCTGATCGTTCCACTCGCGGTCGCGCCGGACGATCTCCAGCAGCCCGTCGACCGCCGCCGCGCGGTCGCCGACGCCGTAGGTCGCCATCGCCAGGTCGAACCGCGCCTGGTGATCGTCCGCGTCGGCGGCCAGCCTCTCCATCAGCGCGGGGATCTGGTCGGCCTTGCCGGCGGTCTGGTCGGCCAGCTCCAGCATCCGCCGCACCGCGACGACGTCCTGGTCGGCGGCGGAGTCCTCCGCGACGCTGTCGAGCACCTTGCGCGCCTGGTCGGACTGGCCGACACCCAGCAGGCAACGCGCCAGCCCGGCGACCGCCGCGGGAAGCCCCGGTTCGTTCTGCAGCACCTGGTTGTAGATCGCTCCGGCGGTCTGCAGCTCGCCTTCTTCCAGCGCGTGCTTGGCCTGCGCCAGCGCGTCGTCGATGGCGTTTCCGGCGTCGCCGGTGAGCCCCACCAGCCGGTCGACGAAGCTCTTCAATTGGCTGTTGGCCAAGGCGCCGGTGAAGGCGTCGACCGGCTTGCCCTGATGGAACGCATAGACCGCCGGGATCGACTGGATGCGCAGCTGCGCGGCGAGCTGCTGGTTGTCGTCGATGTTGACCTTGACCATCGCGACCTTGCCGCGGGTGGCGCGCACCGTCTTCTCCAGCGCCGGGCCCAGGGTGCGGCACGGCCCGCACCACGGCGCCCAGAAGTCGACGACCACCGGCCGCTGCATCGATGCGTCCAGCACGTCGGCGGCGAAGCCGGCGGTGTCGGTGTCCTTGACGATGTCGCCCGCGTCCGGCGCGGCGGCGCTCAGTATCGGCTCCATGGGTCCTTCCAGCCTTGCATCACCAACGTTGTTCGGCCGCGGCGCCTGGCAAGCGCTCCGCTGCCGGAATAGCCGCGGTGCCGCGCCGCCGCGGCGGCGGGCGCCTCACTCGGCGCTGGCCAAATCCACTATCTGTGGTCGATGGCCGCACGCCTCAATGAATTTCAGCAGGTCGTCGCGGGCGATCGCCGAGGTCTTGTAGTTGACCAGCGGGTGGTAGTTCAGCAGGTCGTGGCGCAGCATGCGCCGGTCCAGCACGACGGTAACCGCGACGTCGCGGTCGTTGATCAGCGCGAACGGCGTGACCGAGCCCGGCTCGACCCCGAGCGCCTTGCGCAGCCGGTCCGCCGAGCCAAACGAGAACCGCCCGGCGCCCAGGCGCCCGGCCAGCGCCTTCAGGTCGACCGCGGTGTCCTCCTCGCACACGACCAGCCAGGCGTCGCCGCGCTTGTTGCGCAGGAACAGGCTCTTGCAGTGGCCGCCCGGCAACACCCCGCGCAGCCGCCGCGCCTCGTCGACGGTGAACACCGGCTCGTGATTGTGGGTGGTGACGGCAATTCCGAGCGCGTCGAAGCGCGCGAACAGGTCGTCCGGCGTGGCGTCGGGCGTCGTGCGGGTGTCGTCCATGGCCGGCAGTTATAAGGGCGGCGCGGCGCCCGGCTCAAGCCCCAACCGGGGCCGGCGCGCCGGCCTGTGTCGCCGCCCCTCCCGGCACCGCCGGCGGTGCGCCAATCCGGCTTGCAAAGCCGCCCGCTTTGCGTATGATCCGCCCGCTCCCGCCGGGTGCGCTTGCGTTACCGGCGGGCACTCGGCGACGCGGGCGTAGCTCAGGGGTAGAGCGCAACCTTGCCAAGGTTGAAGTCGTGGGTTCGAATCCCATCGCCCGCTCCATCAACTCACTGATATCCCTAAATTTTCTGAAGTACCCGCTTGGTGCGTTCGGCAGCTATCGGCAGAACGCAGCAGGAACCGGAAGTCCGACTCGTGAAAAATCCGGGAAGTCCGTTTGCGCTTCGTTCTCGCGGGGCGTGCTATGAGCTTTCAAGGTCTAAATTGGGCGTTCAAGCAGGACGTTTCGCCGTCGCCCGCCAAGTTCGTCTTGGTGGCGCTCGCCGACTATGCTGACGAGAACGGCCATTGCTATCCGAGTCAAAAGCGGCTGGCTGAAGA
>JAZFQW010000348.1:0-2667 GCA_036445335.1 Alphaproteobacteria bacterium
AAGGCCATCTGCTAAGCCCGCTCATCGAACATCGTCTTGCAAGCCGCGGTCCAGGTACGGACGGCGGCGCAGGGGAGCAAAGGGCTCTCGGCATGAGTGACTGGACGGACGAAGAAATTTCACAGACGTCGGACGACGCGAGCACCGTATCGCCCCAGCGGTCCACCGGTCGAACGCTGCGGCACATCCTCGCGATCGTGCTGATCCTCGGATCGCTCGGCGGGCTCGGCTACGTCTTGTGGTACGGCTACGAGACTTACCGCGCGCGCGGCAACGAAGAACTCGTGCCGGTCATCCGAGCCGATGTGGGGCCGACCCGGGTGCGCCCGGAGCAACCCGGCGGGCTGGTGATCCCACACCAGGACCGCCTGATCCTCCAGGATCTGGACGGCGAGGGCGCGCCGCCGATCGTGGAGCAGCTGCTGCCGCCGCCGGAGGAGCCAATGGATCGGCCCGCCGCCAGCGAAATCGTCGTGGTGCCGGCGCCGGATACCGCGCCGCCGGCCGCTGCCGTGGACATCGTGGTGACTCCGGATGATGACCCGACGCCCGTGCGGATCGAAGCGGCGGACGTCGATCCGGCGCCGCTGGTCGAGGTCGAGACCGCCGACGGCGGCACGTACCGGACCACCACCGAGGCGCCGCCGGCCGGGCCGGTGCCGATGGTACAGATCGACGTCGCCCCGAAGCCGGACCCCGCCCCGATGGTTGCCAGAGTCGACGACGTGTTCGATCCGGCGTCCGCCGGCGGACCCGAGATCCTGGATCAGGCGACCGAGGAGGTGGCCCAGGTCGTGCTCGACGAGACCACGTCGCCGGCTCTGGTGACGGCCCCATCCAACCAGGCGTCGGCGCTTCACACGACGCCGCTTCGGCCGGCTGCATTTCAGTCGGCCGGGGCTCTGGCGAGTTCCTATCGGGTCCAGATCGCGGCCGTCGACTCCGACGAGGCGGCGCGGCGTGAATGGCTGCGCTATCAGGGCCGCCATCCGGACCTGCTGGGGCGGCTATCGCTGCTGGTTCAGCAGGCGGAGGTGAACAACCGGAACTATTTCCGCGTGCAGGCGGGGCCGCTCGACGAGGCCGGCGCGCGGCGGCTCTGCAATGCCCTGAAGTCGCAGGACGTGGACTGCCTGGTTGTCCGGCCGTAATCGGCCGCTGGCGGCGATCCTGGGGTGCGGGGGGCCGCGCCTGTCCGAACGCGAGCGCGCCTTCTTCCGCGATGCCGACCCGTACGGCTTCGTGCTGTTCCAGCGCAATTGCGAGGACCCGGACCAGGTCCGCGGGTTGGTCGCGGCGCTGCGCGAGACCGTCGGGCGGTCCGATGCACCCGTCCTGATCGATCAGGAGGGGGGGCGGGTACGCCGCCTGAAACCACCGCACTGGCCCGAACATCCGGCGGCCGCGCGATTCGGTGCGCTGGCGGCACGCGATCCCGACCGCGCGGAGCGCGCCGTCCGGCTGCATGCCACGGCGGTCGCCGCGATGCTGTCCGAGCTGCACATCGATGTCGATGCCGCGCCGGTGCTCGACCTGGCGTTTCGCGGCGCCAGCGACGTCGTCGGCGATCGCGCCTTCGGCGATGACCCGGCGACGGTGGCGCGACTCGGGCGGGCCACCTGCGAGGGCTTCTTGGACGGCGGCGTTCTGCCGATCATCAAACACATGCCTGGACATGGGCGCGCGACGGTGGACAGCCACCACGCCCTGCCGGTCGTGACGGTTGACCTCGACAGCTTGGCCGCTGCCGATTTCGGACCGTTTCGCGCGCTGGCGGACGCGCCGTGGGGGATGACCGGCCACATCGTCCTCGCCGCCGTCGACCCCGACCGGCCGGCGACCCAGTCGCCGCTGGTGATCGAGCGCATCATCCGCGGCGCGATCGGGTTCGACGGTGTGCTGGTCAGCGACGATCTGTCGATGAACGCGCTGAGCGGAACCCTGGGGCAGCGCGCGGCGGCGGCGGTGGCGGCTGGCTGCGACCTGGCGCTGCATTGCAACGGCGTGTTCGCCGAGATGATGGCGGTGGCCGCCGCCGCGCCAGCACTCGCCGACCGGACCATCGAGCGACTGCGCCGCGGCGAGGACCGACGCCGACGCCCCGACGCCATCGACCCGGTGGCCACGCTGGCGCGGGTTGACGCCATGCTGGCGGCTTAGTGCCCTGTGGCAAACCGATGGTCGCCGCCGGTCCGGTCACCATATTCAGTGTCATGGCGGGGCCCGACTCGGCCCTGACGAACAAGGGGATCCAGTCGTTGGAGTCACGACATTAGCGTCACCGTCCGGGCGCGGCCGGTCCGCGACGGCCGCCGACCGAAACCGTGGCGGCTCGGCCGCATGATGCGCGGTCTGGCGACCCTAGCCCGCACTTCTCACACCGGCCACGGTCTGCGTCGCGTTCAGGCGGTCCGGGCCGCCAGGAATAGGCCGATGAACGTAGCAGCGCTACTGTCGAGGCGTTCGACGCCGCGAGCGGCCCGCCCGGGCGCGACCCGGAGGGCGGCGCTGTCGCGCCGACAGGGGGCGTCACGCGGTTTGCCCGATGCGGCTCGCATCGCGCCGCGCGGCGTTCCTGCCCTTGCGGCGCGACAGCGCCGCGCAGACCGCGGCCGTTGTGAGACGTGCGGGCTAGGTTCGCCATGGCGCCATTAATGTCCTTTGTGG
>JAZFQW010000349.1:0-3922 GCA_036445335.1 Alphaproteobacteria bacterium
GACCGTAGCGTTGCTACGCTCTTCGGCCTTCTCCTGGCGGCTCGCACCGCCCGGTCGCGACGCAGGCCGCGGCCAGTATGAGAAGTGCGGGCTAGATCTTGAACGCCTCCAGGGTCTCCGGGACGAACAGGTCCTCCGGTTCGAGCCGGCGCTTCGACAGCCCCTGCTCGTGGTGATAGCGCAGGAAGGTGTCCAGGGTGTCGCGGTTCTTCTGCAAGCCGTAGGGCCAGAAGTCCTCGCCCATCTCGCGCACCGCGTCCTCGACGTGGGCGTTCAGCCACGGCAGCATCGCCTTCAACGCCGCGGTCTCACCGAGGTCGCGGTAGGTCAGGCGCTGCGCTTCGCGAAACGCCTTCAACAGCGACTGCGCGACCCAGCGGTTGGCCTCGTAGACCTCGCGGCGGATAACCACCGTGTGCATGATCGGGAACAGCCCGGTCTTGCGGTAGTAGTCCCGCTCGACCGGCACGTAATCCTCGAAAAGCCGGATGACGGCGCCATCGCCGGCGCGGTACGAGGACGGCATGCGGGCGGTGTAGAGGGCGTCGATCTCGCCCGCGCGCAGCATTCGCGCCAGGGTCCGGTCGGCACCGATGCGCTCCACCTTGATGTTCGGCGGCAGGTCGAGCTTCAACTTCTCCGTCCGTCCCGGCTCCTCCTCGCCGCCGGTCAGGTAGGTGACGCCGTCGACCGGCACGCCGTAGTGATCGGACAGAATTCCGCGGATCCATACCGGGGCGGTCATCTGGTATTCCGGGTTGCCGACCCGCTTTCCGATCAGGTCCTTCGGCTCGGCGATGCCGGCGGCGGCGTTCACGTAGATGCAGGAATGGCGGAAGAAGCGGGACGGAAACACCGGAATCGCGACGAACGAGCGGTCCGCCTTGAACAGCGACACGGCATAGGAGGACAGCGACATCTCCGCCACGTCGAACTCGCGATGCCGCAGCATGCGAAAGAAGGTCTCCTCGACCGGCATGTCGAGATAGGTGAGCTCGATGCCGTCCGGCGCAACGGTGCCGTCCATCAGCGCCCGGGTCCGGTCGTAGTTCCAGCACCCCAGCGAAAGCCGCAGCCTGGCCATCTCTTCCCTCGTACCGGTCCTAATAGAACTCGTCGCAATGGATCCGCTCGGGCGGCACCTTCGCCGCGAACAGCATCTGGTGCACCGCCTGGGCCATCGCCGGCGGCCCGGCGAGATAGATCTCGAATTCGCCGAGGCGGGCGCCGAACAGCTCCCGCGCCACGTCGTGCACCAGGCCGGTGCGCCCGGACCAGCCATCGGCGCCGTCGGCCTCGGAGATCGCGGCGTGGTAGTGCAACCGCTCACCGAAGCCCGGCAACGCCGCCAGCATCGGCTCGCCGCAGATGTCGCGCGGCGCGCGCCCGCCATAGAGGAAATGGATCGCGCGGCCGGCCAGCCTGTCGCTGGACGCGGCGGCGCGGGCGATCGAGATCATCGGCGACAGCCCGGAGCCGCCGGCGAGGCACAGGATGTCGCGCGGCGCGTCCACCCGCAAATAGGCCATGCCGTACGGGCCGTCGATCTCGATTTCGTTGCCTGGGGCCAGCGCGTCGAACAGCCGCGACGTCGCCGCGCCGCCCGCCACCCGTTTGACGTGGAAATGCCACTGGCCGCCGGCGGCGGGCAGGTTGCACATCGAGTAGGCGCGCCCGCCCTCGACCCCCTCCAGGTGGAAGAGGGCGTATTGGCCGGGCCGGAACGGCGCGTCCATGCCGACCGCGAAGCGGAACTCGGCGATGTCGTGGGTCACCGGTATCGTCTCGACCAGCCGGACGCGCCGCCGTCGCGGCGGGTGGGCGCTGCGGTAGCGCGGGTCGAGCCGGACCCTGATCCGGCACTCCGAACGCGGTCGCGCCTGGCAGCCGAGAAAGCGGTTGCGCGTCTGGTCGCGCGCACTCCACGCCGGCGGGTCGGCGCGGTCGTGGACGACCGATCCCTCGACCAGCTCGAACCGGCAGTTGCCGCAGGCGCCGACATTGCATTCGTAGGGAAAACCCAGGCCGGCGCGCAGCGCGGCGCGCAGCACCGTGTCGCCGTCGGCGCAGTCGAATCCACGGCCGGCGTCCGCGATCAGAATCCGCGCCACGGTACCCACCCCGTCGGGATCGCGCCGCGCCCGGGCCGCGACAGTACCCGCCGGCGGTCGCGGGAAGCGATCATGGGCGTCACCCTCCCCCGCCGGCGGTTCTACAACGCGTCGCCGATGGGCAGCGCGCGATAGCCGAGGCGCTGGGCGATCGCGTCCGCCGTGCCGATCACCCGCGGCGCGTAGGCGGCGATCGCCGTTCGCGACAGCCGCTGGCTGGGCCCGGCGACGCCGACCGCCGCGACCACCTCGCCGTCGGCGCCGCGCACCGGCGCGGCGACGCAGCGCATGCCGATTTCGCTCTCCTCGTCCTCGATCGCGTATCCCTGGGCGACGACACGCTGGAGGCGCCGGCGGACCTGGGTCGGATCGGTCATCGTGCGCGGCGTGCGCGGCCGCAGCTCGCCGGCCAGCGCCCGATCGATCGTGGCGGAGTCCTTGAAGGCCAGCATGGCCAGACCCTCCGCCGCGCAGAACCCCGGCTTGGAGACGCCGAGATGGGGCCTGAGCCGGATCGCCTGGCCGCTCTCAAGGTCGTGGATATAGATCACCTGGCCGCCGTCGAGGATCGCCAGGTGCACGTTCTCGTTGGTCAGGCGGCGCAGCTCCAGCAGCAGCGGCTTCGCCTCCACCGAGATATCCATCCGCCGGCGCACCAGCGTCCCCAGCATGAACAGGCCGAGGCCGAGCCGATAGCGCTCGGTGTCGGGGTTCTGCTCCAGCAGCCCCTCGGCCACCAGGGTCGACGCCAACCGATGGACCGTGCTCTTGGAAACGCCGAGCCGCTTGGACAGCGTGCTGATGCCCAGGTCGACGTCGCGCTCGGAGAACGCCTTCAACAGCCGGATCGCCGTCGTCACCGAAGACAGCCGGGTCTTCGCCTTAGCCCGTATCTGTTGCGCTGGATCGGCTTTCGTCATCGCGTGGAAACCGTCGTCTTCGGGCATCGCGAGGTCGCCTCTGGGCGCATCATCGGCGGTACATCCGACATGCGCCGCATCCGGTGTCGGGATCGAAGCCGCAGGCTTGTTCCATCCTGCGGAACGGTGTTTTGACATTATTGGCGCCCTCGACGCGGTGTCAATAGAGCAGCGCGCCCAGCGCCGTCGCCGTTCCCGCCGGACTCAGATCGACCCGGCCTCGACCATGTAGTTGTTCGCCGTGCACATGGCGGCGTCGTCCGACGCTAGGAACAGCACCATGCGGGCGACGTAGACCGGCTCGATCAGGTCGGGCAGGCACTGCCGCGCGTGGTGCCGCTCCAGCGCCTCGGGCGTGGCCCACATCTGCTTCTGCCGCTCGGTCATGATCCAGCCCGGCACTACGGTGTTGACCCGGATGCGGTGCGGGCCCAGGTCGCGGGCGAACGAGCGGGTCATGCCGTGCACCGCCGCCTTGGCGGACGTGTACGCCGGCATGCCGCCTGACGCCTGCCACCACGAGTTGGACCCCATATTGACGATCGACCCCCCGCCGGCGGCGATCATCCCCGGCGCAACCGCCTGGGTGGCGAAGAACATGTGGCGCAGGTTGGTGGCGATGCGCTCGTCGTAATAATCCGGCGACACGTCCTCCCAGCCATGCCGGTCGTCGCGCGCCGCGTTGTTGACCAGCACCCCGGCCGGCCCCAGCGCGCCCTGCAGCGCCGCGAAGGCCCGCTTCAACGCCGCGATGTCGCGCAGGTCGCACGGCTCGAACCGAACGGCGCCCTGGCCCTCCAGCTCCCCCGCCAGCGCCGCGCCGCCGGTCTCGTCGATGTCCACGAACCCGACCCGCGACCCCTGGGCCGCGAACCCCCGCACGATCTCCGC
>JAZFQW010000350.1:0-7971 GCA_036445335.1 Alphaproteobacteria bacterium
GATCACGGTGCAGTTGATCCACGGAGCGAGCGATACCCACATCTGGGCACAGGAGTACGTACGGAGCTTCACGGATGTCCTGGCCCTCCAGAGTGAGGTCGCCAACGCCATCGCGGAGGAGATCCAAGCAGAGCTGTCCATAGCTGGCGATGCCCCCCTGCCCGCCTATGCCGAGGGGAGCGAAGTGCCCGCGGCCAGCGACGCGTTCATGAGGGCCCGTTACGATGAGCTCGGTGAGACGCGGGAGGGACTTCTGGTCCGGCTCGATCACTACCGCCAGGCTGTGGAGGCGGACCCGTCGTTCGCGGCCGCGTATGCCGGCCTGGCCGGTACCGAGTTGATGCTCGGCTTGTCTCCTGCTTTGTCTCCTGCTTCGTCTCCGGCTTCCGACCTGGCCGAGATGCCGGGATCCAGCGCCGCATGCCGCTGGAGGACTATCCGGTCGAGACCTGGCGCGAGCTGATGCGCACCAACCTGGACGCGGTGTTCTTCGTCGGCCAGGCGGTGGCGCGCAAGATGATCCCGCGCGGGCGCGGCAAGATCATCAACATCTGCTCGCTGCAGAGCGAGGCGGCGCGCTACTCGATCGCGCCGTACACCGCGTCGAAGGGGGCGGTGAAGACCCTGACGCTGGGCATGTGCACCGACTGGGCGCGCCACGGCCTGCAGGTCAACGGCATCGGCCCCGGCTATTTCGAGACGCCGCTGAACCAGGCGCTGGTCGACGACCCAGAGTTCGACGCCTGGCTGAAGGGCCGCACCCCGGCCGGCCGCTGGGGCAAGGTGGAAGAGCTGCAGGGCACCTGCATCTTCCTGGCCTCGGCCGCGTCGGACTTCGTCAACGGCCAGATCATCTACGTCGACGGCGGCGTGCTGGCGACGTTGTGACGCCGGCGATCGCTTGGCGGCGCGATAATTTCGCCGCCAAGCGATGCGGGCCGGCGTTCATTTTCGCCGCCGGATCGGGCATGCTGGCCGGCGCGGAGACCGCGTCGGGCGGTCGGTCCCGGAGGGCAGCGACATGGGTTCCAGATTCAGCGACTTCTTCCGCCGTCTGGTGGGGTCGGGCGGCGCTACCGCGTCCCCCACTGCGGCCGGGAAATCGGTCGAATACAACGGCTACGAGATCCGGCCCGTCCCCCGCCGGGAGGGATCGCAGTGGTTGACCGCGGGCGTGATCACCAAGCCGTTCGCCGACGGGGTGAAGGAGCACCATTTCATCCGCGCCGACAAGCACGGCAGCAAGGACGACGCCGACGCCCTGGCCATCAACAAGGCGAAACGGATGATCGACGAGCAGGGCGACCAACTGTTCCGGGACGATTGATCCGCGCCTGTCGCTCCGGCCACGGTCAGCGTGCCGGACCTGGAGCGGCGCGAGGATGGTCCACGAACGCGGTCCGAACGCCCCAGTAACCCTGAATCCAGACGAGTCGACCGGCTCGGCGACCCTGCAACCAAGGCCTGATGATGAATGGCGACGACTCGACGGCTCTGACGAACAAAAGAACATTTCTGGATCTGATGAGCGCAATTGCCGACGCCCCGGCCGACCGGCTCGGCGACACGGTGGCGGCGGCCTATCATCCGAAGGTCCGTTGGAGCGGGTCGCACCCGCTCGACGAGCTCGACGGCGCGGACGCCATCGCGGCGGTCGTGTGGGGACCCATGCGCGACGCCCTGCCCGACCTGGAACGCCGCGACACCATCCTGCTGGGTGGTCGCAGCGACGACAGCGACTGGATCGCCGCGATCGGTCACTACCAGGGCACGTTCGTGCGCGACTGGCTCGGCATCCCGGCGACCGGTGGCGTGGTCGACATACGCTACGGCGAGTTCGACCAGATGGTCGACGGCCGGATCGTGCGCAGTCACGTCCTGATCGACTTCCTCGACCTGATGCGCCAGGCGGGGGTGTGGCCGATCGCACCGAGCCTCGGCGCCGAGGCCATGTGGCCGGGTCCGGCCACCCAGGACGGACTGCTCATCGGCGCCCAGGATCCGGCCCTATCGGCGGCGCGCCTGAAGCTGGTCCGGGACATGCATCGCGGCCTGCTCGTCTATGACGGCAAGAGCCTGTCCAGCATGGATCATGCACGCTACTGGCACCCGAAGATGATGTGGTACGGGCCGTCCGGCATCGGCACGACCCGCGCCTTGAAGGGATTCGAGGACTTCCACCAGGTGCCGTTCCTGAAGGCCTTTCCCGACCGCGCCGGCGCCGGACATTACGCGGAGATCGCCGAGGGCGAATACGTCGCGACCGGCGGCTGGCCGAGCCTCACCGCCACCCATCTGGGCGGCGACTGGCTTGGCCTTGCGCCCACCGGCCGCACCGTCGCCATGCGGGTGATGGACTTCTACCGCTGCGCCGATGGCTTGATCCGGGAGAACTGGGTCCCGATCGATATCATCGACATCCTGCGCCAGTTGGGGGTCGACGTCTTCGGCCGCATGCACCTGCGTCGCGGCCGCGTCGGGTAGCCGTCGCCCGGCACTCCATGAATTCGCCCTTGCGGGCGGCACCCTTGGCCCGCTGCGGCGGTCGCGCGGTCAGTGGACGTCGTCGGCGTCGGCCCAGGCCCGGCGCAATTTCTCCACCGTGAATCCGGGTGCCCGCGCGGCAGCCAGGATCGGCTTCTCGCGGCGGACCGTCAGGTCGATGGCGCGCGGCAGCTCCGGCAGCACCTCCGGCTCGATGACGACGGCGCCGTGGCGGTCGGCATGGATCAGGTCGCCCGGCCGGATCTCCAGGCCCAGGACGGCGACCGGAACATCCAGCGCGGTGACGTGAACGAACGCGTGGCTGGGGCCGATCGAGCCGGCCAGCACCTGAAAGCCGCCGTCGAGCATGCCCAGGTCGCGCAGGGTGCCGTTGGTCAGCGCCCCCGCAACGCCCAGCCCCTTGTGGATGGCCACGTTGACCTCGCCCCAGAAGGCGCCGGCGCAGTCGGGCCAGTCGGCATCCTCCAGCACCACGACCGTCGGGGCCGGCGGCGACACGACGTACCCGTAGTAGGCGTGGCGCCGGTCGCGGACCGCGTCCGGCGGATCGGACGGCGGCTCGGCGGCGCGGATCCTCACGCAGCGGGCGTAGCCGACCATCGCCGGCAGTCCCGGGTCGGCGGCCACCACGGGCAGGCGCGTGAAACCGGAATTCTGCCGGCTGTCCTTCACGATCTCGATGGCGTTGCAGATCGTCGGCGTGTCGACCGCCTGAAGCGCGGCAAGCAAACCTTCGTCGAGTGCCTCGGTCATGCTGTTCGGTCTCCGTTCCGCCGCCGCCGCGTGGCTGCAAACCGACACGGTAGCGGACCAGCGGGCGCCGATCCCGGAATTTCCGGGACCGGGCGGGTCACGGCGGTTTCAGCTGAATCGGCTCTTCCTCATCGTCCGTCTCCTCGTGACGGACTCCCATGTCAGCGGAGGAACCCTGAGCGGAGCAGGTCGCGCGTATTCGCCCGCATCAGACCGTGCGCCAACAAGTCCCCACCTAAACTGGGCCGGCCTTGTAGGCCGCGGCGCGGAACGGCGGCAGGGTTTCACAGCGGCGCGCGAAGGCGGTCAGGGTCGGGTGAAGCTCGACGGGGATAAGGTCGGGGGTCTTGTGCTGCAGGTTGGTGACCGCGATCGCGGCGGTGACGTCCGCCTGGGTCATGGCCTCGCCGCACAGCCAGCCCTCGGCGGAAGCACGTTTCTCCAGCCAGGCCAGCGCCGCGGCGATCTGCCGGGCGACGCGGGCGACGCGGTCGGCCACCACCTTGTCCGGCGGCCGGCGCATGGTCTCGGTCCGGTACTCCACGCTTTTTTCGGTGAGCCCGAGGGCGACCGCCACGTGGCGCTGGACCGCCGCCCGCGCCGCTCCCGTGGGCGGCACCAGCGACCGATGGGGACCGACCACGTCATCGAGGTAATCGAGGATGTACGTGCTGTCGACCAGTGCCGTGCCGTCATCCAACTCGAGCGCCGGCACTTTGCCGAGCGGGTTCACCGCCAGCACCGCGTCGAAGTCGTCGTAAGTGGAGATCACCCGGCGCCGAAACGGCAGCCCGTAATGGTGCAGCGCCACCGCGACGCGCCGGACGAAGGGCGAGTCGTACCGACCGACCAGGATCATCACGGCATTTCTCCATTATGGCGCCATGGGGTGTCCCGCCGATCGAGACGCCTTGAGAGGGGCGGCGCCAATTCAGACATCCCATGTCTCCCAGGACGTTCGCCGTGGCAATATCCAGGCAGCGCGCGGACTTCGGGTCGCCGGCCGCGCCGTGCGGCCGCTGGTCATCTGGGCGCAAGCCCACGGCGCGCGGCGGCTACGGCAGCGGGATGTCGCCGGTCGGCTTCGGTACCCGGTAGCCGCGCTGCACCGCCGGGCGTTCGGCGATCGCCAGATACCATCGTTTGACGTTCGGAAAGTCATCGAGATCGATCTGCTGCCATTGGAAGCGCGCGATCCACGGCCACGCCGCGATGTCGGCGATCGAGTAGTCGTCGACGATGTACTGCCGCCCCTCCAGGCGCCGGTCGAGGACGCCGTACAGCCGCCTGGCTTCGTCGCCGTAGCGGACCTCGGCATACGGCGCCTTGCCGGGGTTGAACCGGAGGAAATGATGGGCCTGCCCCAACATCGGGCCGAGGCCGCCCATCTGCCACATCAGCCACTCCATCACCTGCCAGCGGGCCGTCTCGCCGCCCGGCATCAGCGTGCCGGCCTTCTCCGCGAGATAGAGCAGGATCGCGCCCGATTCCATCATCGTGACCCCGGTGTCGCGATCGACGATCGCGGGGATCTTGTTGTTGGGGCTGATCGCCAGGTAGTCCGGCGCCATCTGATCGCCCTCCAGGATGTTTATCGGCTTGACGTCGTACGCCAGGCCGACCTCCTCGAGCATGATGGAGGCCTTGAAGCCGTTCGGCGTCGTCCAGGTATAGAGATCGATCACGGATTATTCCTGTGCCTGTTGATGGTCCGGGCGGTCGCCGGTGGCGAACGAACCAGGCGATGGTCACATGCCTCGCCGGCCGTTGGCTATCGTCTTCGGATCGCCCGCGCCGAATCAACAGTGTGCTTGAGCGCCGCGGCCGGCAGGTGGATCATGGCGTCCGGCCGGCACCGGTCGCGGCGCGGTCCGGCGTTCCAACCATCCGATCGGCGAGGCAGCCCACCCATGGCAGACGCGACAGCATCGATGCAGGGCAAGGTCGCCGTCATCACCGGTGGCACCCAGGGATTGGGAGAGGCCACGGCGCGGCTGTTCGCCGAGCGCGGCGCCGCCGGCATCGTCGTCACCGGCCGCAGCGCCGAGCGCGGCGAGGCGGTGGCGGCGGACCTCGAGGGGATGGGCACGCGGGCTCGCTTCGTCGCCGCCGACCTCGCGGGCATGGCCGACCTGCGCGGCATCGTCGCGGCGGCGGACGACGCGTTCGGCCGGGTCGACGCGCTGGTCAACTGCGCCGGCCTGACCGACCGCGGCACGATCCTGGACACCAGCCCGGATCTGTTCGACCGGATGTTCGCGATCAACGTCCGCGCGCCGTTCTTCCTGATGCAGGACGCCGCCAAGGTGATGCGCCGCGAACGCATCGAGGGCACGATGGTGAACATCCTGTCGATGTCGGGGCTGGGCGGCCAGCCCTTCATCTGCGCCTATTCGGGGTCGAAGGGCGCCTTGATGACGCTGACCAAGAACGTCGCGTATTCCCTGATGCGCGACCGGATCCGGGTCAACGGGCTCAACATCGGCTGGATGAACACGCCGGGCGAGGATCGCATCCAGAAGACCTTTCATGGCGGCGGCGACGATTGGCTGACCGAAGCCGCCGGAAAGCTGCCCTTCGGCCGCCTGCTCGAGCCGCGCGAGGTGGCCAAGGCGATCGCCTTCCTGTCGTCGGCCGAGAGCGGGATGATGACCGGATCGATCGTCGATTTCGACCAGCAGGTCCAAGGCTGCCACGACGCGCCGCCACAACCCGCCGTCCGGCTCTAGCGCGGCCTATTCGTACGGCAGTCCGACGTAATTCTCGGCCATCGCGGTCTGGGCGGCCTTCGAGCCGGCGAGGTACTCCAGCTCGGCGGTCTGGATCCGACTGTTGAAGGCCCCGTCGTCCGGAAACCGGTGGAGCAACCTGGTCATCGACCATGAGAACCGCTCCGCCTTCCAGACCCGTGCGAGCGCCTTGGCGGAATAGTCGTTCAGCCCGGCCTCGTCGCCGTCCTCGTAGAACCGGATGAGGCTGCGCGACAGGAAGTAGATGTCAGAGGCGGCGAGGTTCAGGCCCTTTGCCCCGGTCGGCGGCACGATATGCGCCGCGTCGCCGGCCAGGAACAGCCGGCCATGGCGCATCGGCTCGGCCACGAAGCTGCGCAGCGGCGCGATCGACTTCTCGATCGAATCGCCGGTGACCAGCCGGCCGGCGACGTCATCCGGCAGCCGCGCCTTCAACTCCTCCCAGAACCTGTCGTCGGGCCACTCGTCGAGGTTTTCGTCGACCGTGGTCTGGATATAATAGCGGCTGAGCTGGCGCGAGCGCAGCGAGCAGAGGGCGAAGCCGCGGTCGTGGTTGGCATAGATCAACTCGTGCGACACCGGCGGTGTTCGCGACAGCACGCCCAGCCAGCCGAAGGGATACACCATCTCGTAGGCGCGCAGCACGTCGGCCGGGATCGTCCGGCGGCTGACGCCGTGGAAGCCGTCGCAGCCGGCGATGAAATCGCAGTCGACCCGCAACACCTCGTCGCCAAGGCGATAGGTCAGATAGGGCGCGTCGGTGTCGACATCGTGCGGTTTCACGTCCTCCGCCTCGTGGATGATGGTGCCGCCCATCGCCGCGCGCGCCTCGAACAGATCGCGCGTCACCTCGGTCTGGCCATAGACCATCACGGTCTTGCCGCCGGTCAGCCCGGCGAGGTCGATGTGCATCGTCCGACCGCCGAAGGCGATCTCGTAGCCCTCGTGGACCTCGCCCTCGGCATCCATGCGATCGCCGACCCCGGCGTCGCGCAGAATGTCGGCCAGGCCCTGCTCAAGCACGCCGGCGCGGATGCGGCTCAGAATATAGTTCCGGGTGCGCCGCTCCAGAACGACGTTGTCGATCCCGCGCAGATGGAGAAGCTGCGACAGCAGCAGGCCCGAGGGTCCGGATCCGATGATGCCGACTTGTGTTTTCATGGTCTCGATCCTCCCTCGACCGCCGTCGGATATCCGAACTTGAAGAACTGGGGCTTGCCGCTCTCCACCAAGGGAATCTCAAGTGCTTTCGCCATCTCCTCGCTTACTCCTCTGACTGTTGGGCCGCGCGCCCGAGCGGTCGCTCTCAGATCCCGAATTGCGCCATGGTCCGGCCGGCGATCGCACCGCCATCCACCGGAACGACGGCGCCGTTGATCCAGGCCGCGTCGGCCGACAGCAGGAATGTCGTCGCCAGCGCCACCTGCTCGGGCGTCGCGGATCCGAAGGTCTGGATCCGCTTGGCCGCCTCCTCGCCGAAGCTGGCGAGGAAGTCTCCGACGATCGGCGTCTCGACGGCCGCCGGCGCGACGGCGTTGACGCGGATGCCGCGATCCTTCCAGCGGCTCGACGCCTTCATCGTCCAGACCGACAGCAGCTGTTTGCTCAGCGGATACGCCGCGTCGTTGCCCAGCCCCTCGTTGCCGATGCCATGGTCGGCGACGAAACCGGCGACCTGGTCGATCCGATCCAGCGCGAAGAACGCCTTGATTGTCTCAACATTCGTCGGCCAGCCCGCCCCGGTGCCTGAGCTCATGTTGACGATCGCTGCTCCGTCGCTCAGCTTGTCGACCATCTTCTCGGTGAAGTAGCGCAGGCCGAAGAAGTTGATCTTGAGGACGTCGACCGGCCCGAAGCGCGGCGACGGCGCGACGCCGGCGATGTTGAGCAGGCCGTCGAGTCCGTCCGGAACCGCGGCGACCGCCCGGTCGATCGAACCGGGGTCGCCCTGGTCGTAGGCGAC
>JAZFQW010000351.1:0-4269 GCA_036445335.1 Alphaproteobacteria bacterium
GCCGGAGAACCGGTTCCGGATCTGGTTCGAGATCGAGGTCCATGCCTGCGACGCCCAGGCGAAGCTGGGGGTGATCCCGCAGGCCGCCGCTGACGCGGTACGGGCGCGCGGCCACGTCGACGTCGCACGGATCGAGCAGATCGAGGTCGAGACCCGGCACGACGTCATCGCGTTCCTGACCAGCCTGGCGGAATGCGTCGGCCCCGAGGCGCGCTTCATCCATCAGGGCATGACCTCGTCGGACGTCCTGGACACCTGCCTGGCGGTGCAGCTGACCCAGGCCACCGACCTGCTGCTGGAGGACATCGACGCGCTGCTGGCGGTGCTGAAGCGGCGGGCGTACGAGCACAAGCTGACCGTATGCATCGGCCGCAGCCATGGCATCCATGCCGAGCCGACCACGTTCGGCGTCAAGCTGGCCGGACACTACGCCGCGTTCGCCCGCAACCGTGAGCGGCTGACGGCGGCGCGGGCGGAAATCGCCACCTGCGCGATATCGGGCGCCGTCGGCACGTTCGCCAATATCGACCCGCGGGTCGAGGCCCACGTCGCCGCGCAGCTCGGCCTGGCGCCCGAACCGATCTCCAGCCAAGTGATCCCGCGCGACCGCCACGCCGCCTTCTTCGCCGCGCTCGGCGTCGTCGCCGGGTCGATCGAGGCGCTGGCGACCGAGGTCCGCCATCTCCAGCGCACCGAGGTGCGCGAGGTCGAGGAGTTCTTCGCCAAGGGGCAGAAGGGCTCGTCGGCCATGCCGCACAAGCGCAATCCAGTGCTGACGGAGAACCTGACCGGTCTCGCCCGGATCGTCCGCGCCGCCGTCGTGCCAGCGCTGGAGAACGTCGCGCTGTGGCACGAGCGCGACATCTCCCATTCCTCGGTGGAACGGGTGTTCGCGCCCGATGCCACCATCGCGCTGGACTTCGCCCTGGCGCGGCTGGCCGGGGTGATCGACAAGCTGTTGGTCCATCCCGACACCATGCGGGCCAATCTGGACCGGCTGGGCGGGCTGGTGTTCTCCCAGCGGGTGCTGCTGGCGCTGACCCAGACCGGGATGAGCCGCGAGGATGCCTACGAGGCGGTGCAGCGCAACGCCATGGCGGTCTGGGACGGCAAGGGACGCTTCCTCGACCAGCTGCAGACCGACAAGGCGGTCGCGGGCCACCTGACCGCCGACCAGCTGGCGCAGCTGTTCAACCTGGCGTACCACACCAAGCACGTCGACGACCTGTTCGCCCGGGTGTTCGGCGACGAGTGAGTGCGCGCCGGCGCTTGGTGGGGACAGCGCGGGGCGTCAGTCCGCTTTGGGCTTCTCGCTCATGACCTGGTCGTGGGCGACGTGCAGCAGGTCGTCCATCTTCTTGCGCAGGCGGTGATCGGACAGGTCGATGCCCTTGGCGTGCAGGTCGTCGTAGACCTTGTCGTGGACGTCGTCGTCGCCCGGCTTCTCGAAGTCGGAATCGATGACCGCCGTGACATAGGTGGGGACCTCGTCGGCCGCCATACCCATCAGTTCGGCGGCCCACCGCGCCAACAGCTTGTTGCGCCGATTCTGGATGCGAAACAGCGTGTCCTGGTCGTGTTGGAACTTCCGCTCGAAGCCTTTTTCGCGCTCATCAAACGTGGTCATACCAGCGGCCTCTCCAAACTGGCGGGGGACAAGCCCACGCCGACGGTCGGGTGGAACACAAGAGCAACCCTGATTATATAGCGATCGCAACCGTCCAGGCCACCGGAACAATCGTCGGGAGGCGCGAAACGTCCATGTGCACGCTCGTCATCCTGCGCCGGCCGGGGCACGGCTGGCCGGTGGTGCTGGCCGCCAACCGCGACGAGATGGCCGATCGGCGGTGGCGCCCGCCGGGCCGGCACTGGCCCGACCGGCCCGAGATCGTCGGCGGCTATGACGCGCTTGCCGGCGGCACCTGGCTCGGCCTCAACGACCAGGGCGTGGCGGCCGGCATCATGAACCGCCGCGCCACCCTGGGGCCCGAGGCCGGCAAGCGCAGCCGCGGCGAGCTGGTGCTGGAGGCGCTGGACCACGCCGACGCCGACGCGGCGGCGGTTGCGCTGGCCGACCTGGACGGCACCGCCTACCGGCCGTTCAACATGGCGATCGCCGACAACCGCGATGGCTACTGGCTGGCCAACCGCGGCGACGGTCGCGGCATCGTCGAGGTGAGGCCCTTGCCCGCCGGGTTGTCGATGATCACCGCGGAGGACCGCAACGATCCCGCCTGTCCGCGCATCGCTGCCCACCTGGCGCGCTTCGAGGCGGCAGAGCCGCCGGCGCCGGATGTGGCGGACTGGGCGGCCTGGGAGCGGCTGATGGCCGACCGCGACGCGACGCCGGGCGCCGACCCGCGCGCCGACATGTGCGTCGTCACCGACGGCGGGTTCGGCACCCTGTCGTCCAGCCTGATCGCCCTGCCCGCGCCCGGTCCGGCCCGGTCGCCGGTGTGGCGGTTCGCCGCCGGCCGGCCCGGCGAGGCGCCGTACCGCGCCGTCGCGGCGGTCCGGACCGCCGCACCCGGCGCAGCGCCCGATTGAGAACCGCGGCCAGTGTTGCTATATGTGCGTGGTGTACGGAACGGCGCCTCCAGAACCAACCAGGGGCGCCGTTCCGTTCCCTTCCAGAGGCAGATGACATGACCCGTCGCAGGCGGATTTACGAGGGCAAGGCCAAGGTCCTCTTCGAAGGCCCGGAGCCGGGGACCCTGGTTCAGTATTTCAAGGACGACGCCACCGCGTTCAACAACCAGAAGAAGGGCGTGATCTCGGGCAAGGGGGTGCTGAACAACCGCATCTCGGAACACCTGATGACCAAGCTGTCGGACATGGGCATTCCGACCCATTTCGTGAAGCGTCTGAACATGCGCGAACAGCTGGTCACCGAGTTGGAAATCATCCCGGTCGAGGTGGTGGTGCGCAACGTGGCCGCCGGATCGTTCGCCAAACGGTTCGGGGTCGAGGACGGCGCGCCGCTGCCGCGGTCGATCGTCGAGTACTACTACAAGTCCGACGAGCTGGGCGATCCGATGGTCTCGGATGAGCACATCACCGCGTTCGGCTGGGCAAGCCCTCAGGACCTGGACGACATCATGGCGCTGGCGCTCAGGATCAACGACTACCTGTCGGGCCTGTTCCTGGGCGTCGGCCTGCGTCTGGTCGATTTCAAGCTTGAGTTCGGCCGGATGTACAACGACAACGGCGAGATGCGCATCATCCTGGCCGACGAGATCAGCCCCGACAATTGCCGGCTGTGGGACGTCAAGACCAACGAGAAGATGGACAAGGACCGCTTCCGCCACGACCTCGGCGATGTCGAGGAGGCCTACCGCGAGGTCGCCCGCCGCCTCGGCATCCTGCCGGAGGGCGACGTGAAGGCGATCAAGACCAGGCGCGGCGAGGCGGCATCGTGAAGGCGCGAGTCGAGATCACCCTCAAGTCGGGCGTCCTGGACCCGCAGGGCAAGGCCATCGAACACGCCCTGGCCGGCCTCGGCTTCGCCGGCGTCGGCTCGGTGCGCCAGGGCAAGCTGATCGAGCTCGACCTCGCCGAAGGCGACCCTGAAACGGCGCGGGCGAATGTCGACGCGATGTGCCGGACTCTGTTGGCCAACCCGGTGATCGAGCGCTACGCCATCGACATCCAGGCGTGAGGCCATTGGATCGGCCGGCCCGGTCCGGCGATCCGGCCGAACTGTTGGTTGCCGACTTCGCTCGGCTGGCCGCCGGCGACCCTCGGTTCGCCCGCGCCGCCCGGTCGGCGGGCCATTTTCCGATCCGCCTGCGCCCCGCCGGCTTCCCGACCCTGCTCAAGACCATCCTGGCGCAACAGGTCTCGACCGCGGCCGCCGGCGCGATGTGGGCGCGGCTGGCGGCGGCGATCGACCCGGTGACGCCGCGGGCGTTTCTGGCACTCGACGACGAGAGCCTGCGCGCCTGCGGGTTCAGCCGGCAGAAGGCGGGCTATGGCCGCGGCATCGCCGAAGCGCTCGAGGATGGCCGGCTCGACCTCGAAGCCGTCGCGGCGATGGCGGACGACGCGGCGATCGAGGCGCTGTGCGCCCTGAAGGGGATCGGCCGCTGGAGCGCGGAATGCTACCTGCTGTTCGCGCTCGGCCGGCGCGACATCCTGCCGGCCAAGGACCTGGCACTGCAGGTCGGCTGGCAATGGCTTGCCGGCCTGGCCGACCGGCCCTCGCCCGACGCCCTGCTGGACGCCGCCGAGCCCTGGCGCCCGCGCCGCAGCGCCGCCGCCTTCCTGATC
>JAZFQW010000352.1:0-3737 GCA_036445335.1 Alphaproteobacteria bacterium
CTGCGACAAGGCGGCTTGGCCGGCACCCTGTTTTTCTCTCCCCGAACGGCGGACGTGTTTGCTAGGCTCGTCGCCGCGGCCGGGCTGGTGGAGCGGCTTCGCGGGCTGATCGCGCTTTGTCTCAGCCCGGCCGTGGCGGAACGGCTGGAGGCCGGGCCGGGACGCGGCGCATGGCGCGAGATCCGCGTCGCCGACCGGCCCGACACGCCGTCTCTTCTGTCGCTGCTCGACGCCCGGCCCGACTGTCCGTCCCCCAACCACCCGGCCCGCTGATGGACCCACACACCGATTCACCCGATCGCATGCCGGGCGACACGCCCGGGCAGTCCTCTCCGGCCGAGCGCATCGTCGCGCGGTTCGGCGGGATCCGGCCGATGGCCCAAAAGCTGGGCGTCCCGGTCACCACCGTCCAGGGCTGGAAGAAGCGTGGCGCGATCCCCGAGCAGCGCCACCCGGCGATCCTGGACGTCGCGCGGGCGGAGGGGATCGACATCGACCCCGCCGACCTCGCCGCCGCCGGTCACCATGACGGCGGCGACGACATTCCGGCCACAGCGCCACCCGCGGCAACCACCCGGGACGCCGGGACCGCGGCGGCCGATGCGGACGCCGACGAGCCGCCGCAATCGCCGGCGGACGCCGCGCGAGAGTCCGCCAGCGGGCCGGCCGGCATGGCCGCCCGAACGTCCGCCGCGACCGCCGCGCACCGCGCCGCGCCGCGCGCCGCCGCGGCCCAGCCGCCGCCGCGCTGGTCGGGCGCCGGCGCTGCCTGGTTCGCCGTCCTGGTCGCCCTGCTGGCGCTGACCGGCGCGGCGACCGCGCCGTACTGGATCCCCGAGGTCTACCGCCAGCCGAGCCCGATCGACCTGGCCGAGCGGATGACCGCGCTGGAGGCCGGCGGCGACCCGCAAGCCCTGGCGGCGGTGTCCGATCGGCTGGCCGGGTTGGGCGACCGGCTGGCGGCGCTGGAACGGCTGGCCGCCGACGTCCCGTCGGCCGACGAGCTGGCGGCGCTGGCATCGCGCCTGGACGCGGCGGAGCGGGCGCAGGCCGACGCCGCCGGACTGGCCGAGTCGCTCGACGGCCTGGATCGACGCCTGACCGCGCTGGAAGGCGGATTGCCGTCGATCATGGCCGCGCGGCTGGCGGCGCAGGACGAGGCGCTGGAGCGGCTCACGGGAGAAGCCGGTCGATTGTCGGCGACGCTGGCGGACCAGCGCGCCACCCTGGCCGGCGCGCGCTCGGCGCAGGCCGACCTGCAGGCCACCGCCGGCGAGCTGGACGACCTGACGGCCGCGATGGCCGCCACCCAGCGCGAGGACGGCCGCCGGATCGCCCGGCTGGAGGCATCCGACAGCCGCGGCCAGGCGCTGGTGCTGGCGATCGGCCAGCTGCGCGATGCGGTCGCCGACGGCGGCCGGTATGCCGGGCCGCTGGCGGCGGTGCGCCGGCTGGCCGCCGGCGACCCGCGGATCACCGGCGACCTGGCGCGACTGGCCGCCACCGCCGACAGCGGGATACCCACCCAGGCGATGCTGGCCGCCGATTTCCCGGCGATGGCCCGCGCCGCCCGCGAGGCGGCGGCGCTGCCCGACGACCCCGACTGGCTGGATCAGGCGGCGGCGGCGGTCAACAACCTGGTCTCGTGGCGGCCGGCCGCCGGCGAGGTCGAGGGCGACGAGCCGGCGGCGATCCTGGCCCGCGCCGAGCACCGGCTGGGCGCCGGCAACCTGGCCGGCGCGGTCGCGGCGATGCAGAAGCTGAGCGGCCGCGCCGAGGAACCGGCGGCGGCGTGGCTGGAGGAGGCGGCGGCGCGGCTGCGGGCCGAGGACGCCCTGGCCGGCCTGACCGCCACCGCCGTCGACCGCCTGGCGGCGCTGCCGGAAGACGACGCGCCATGAGGCGGGCGCTTCTGCTGATCGTCAAGATCGGCGCCGTCGTCGCGCTGGCGGTGTGGCTGGCCAACCGGCCTGGCCGGGTCGAGATGACCTGGCAGGGCTATGTGTTCGAGACCTCGGTCGGGGTCCTGGTGCTGATCGCCGGCGCCCTGATGGCGGCCACTGCGGTCGCCTACATGCTGTGGCGCGGCACCGTGAAAGCGCCCGGCGCGATCGGCCGGGCACGCCAGGGCTCGCGCCGCGAACAGGGCTATCGCGCGCTGACCAACGGCATGGTCGCGGTCGCCGCCGGCGACGCGGAGGGCGCCAAGCGGTTCGCCCGCAAGGCCGACGGGCTGTTGAACGAGCCGCCGCTGACCATGCTGCTGTCGGCACAGGCGGCCCAGCTCAACGGCGACGACGGCGCCGCCACGCGCTATTTCGAGGCGATGCTGGAGCGCAAGGAGACCGAGTTCCTCGGCCTGCGCGGGCTGCTCAACCACGCGCTCAAGCGCGACGACCGGGTCAAGGCGCTGACCCTGGTGCAGCGTGCGCGGGCGCTGAGGCCGCACACGCCATGGGTCTTGAGCGCGTGCTTCGACCTGGAGGTCAGGCGGCGCAGATGGGACGAGGCGCAGGCGTCGCTGGCCCAGGCGGTGAAGGCCGGGGCGATCGACGACGCCGCAGGCCGGCGCCACAAGGCGGCGATCCTGATCGAGCGCAGCCGTGAGGCGGAGGACGCCGGCGACGCCCCCACCGCGATCGATCTCGCCCACAAGGCCGCCGCGCTGAACCCCGACTTCGTGCCGGCGGTGACCCGCGAGGCGCGCCTGCTGGTGCGCCAGGACCGGGGCAAGCAGGCGCTGCGGTTGATCGAGAAGGCGTGGGCACGGGCGCCGCACGCCGCGCTGGCCGAGGCCTATCTGGCGCTGGCGCCCGAAGGCGAGGACCCGCTGGAGCGGGTGAAGCGGCTGGAGCGGCTGATCCGCGCCCAGCCGGAGACGCCGCACAGCCTGCTGGTCCTGGGCGAGGCGGAGCTGGCGGCGCGGCTGTGGGGGTCGGCACGCAGCCACTTGACCCGGGTCGAGGCGACGGCCCCCAGCCGCCGGGTCTATCGCCTGCTCGCCGAGCTGGAGGCCGGCGAGCACGACGACGCGGTCGCCGCGCGCAATTGGCTGGTCAAAGCCGACGCCGCCGCCGCCGACCCGGCCTGGGTGTGCGACGGCTGCGGCGCCACGGCACCGGTGTGGGCGGCGCTGTGCGGCCATTGCGGCGCCTTCGACACGATGGACTGGCGTACCCCGACCGCCGCCGTCCGCCTGCCGCCGGCCACCGACACCGCCGTCGCCCTGCCGATCGCCGCCACCGCCGCGGCCACGACTCCCCGCCTGACCGCCAACCGCGACCGCGCGCCATAGCGGGACGGCGCGGCCCTGAACCGCATCAAACCGCCATCACAGGGTAATTGACGCCCCCGGCGACGCGGCGTAGTTTGCGCCCCGCCCAGCCGGCGCCGATGTAGCTCAGCTGGTA
Source organism: Alphaproteobacteria bacterium (assembly GCA_036445335.1). GTDB lineage: Bacteria > Pseudomonadota > Alphaproteobacteria > DSM-16000 > Inquilinaceae > JAZFQW01. Next base: position 3,411 of record JAZFQW010000352.1, read on the forward strand.
GAGCAACGCATTCGTAATGCGTGGGTCGGGGGTTCGAGTCCCTCCATCGGCACCAGCGCGCTCTCGCCACACATCGATGGCATTGCGGCCGATGGGTTAGCCATCGGTCGGGGCACGTCACCTCGGTCAGTGGAGCGGATCGACGCCGAAGGCGTGGGGCGCGCCCACGGTAGGCCGGCATGGATCGCGACAGCGGCCAGCAGTCGCTGCCAGCCGATCTCCCCGCCCGGCCAGCGCTGCCGCCGGCCAACCATGGTGGCGAACGGAACCACACCGGTGGTGCGCCGGAACGAAGCGGCGGGATCCCCATCGGTTCTCGCCAGAACC
>JAZFQW010000353.1:0-2521 GCA_036445335.1 Alphaproteobacteria bacterium
GCCGAGCGCCACCGTCTGGTTGCCGACGGGGTCGAGGAACGGCGCAAAATTGACACCCGACGGCGCCCCGAAGGTGCTGATGACGACCGAGTCCGACGGGCTGTTGACGAAGCCGTCATTGACCACCAGCAGGACGACGTAGTTCCCTTCGAGATCGGGGGTGAAGGACGGGTCCTTGATGTTGGGGTCGGTGAGTTGCGCCGCGCTCCCCGCCGGCACGGAGACCAGCGACCAGGCGTAGCTCAAATCATGGCCGTCGGGATCCGACGAACCGCCGCCGTCGACCTTCGCCTCCGAGCCGGCGGCGAACTGCTTATCGGGCCCGGCGTTGGCGATGGGCGCCCGGTTGGTGGCGGTGACGGTGGCCTCATCGGGGTCGCTGTCGTCGAAGCCGTCATTGACGATGAGCCGGGCGGTGTAAGTGCCGGGCTTATCGGCGGTGAAGGAGGGTTTTTCGAAACTCGGGTCGTCCAACTGGGCGGCGCTGCCCGCCGGCACCGTGATCAGCGACCAGGCGAAGGTGAGGGGGTCTTCGTCGGCATCGGACGAAGCGCTGCCGTCGAGGTGCGCCGGCGCCGTGGCGATCACCGACTGGTCGGGCCCGGCATTGGCCACCGGCGGCGTGTTGGTGGCGGTGATGACCACCGTCGCCGGCAAGCTCGCGAGCGCCGCGTCGGAAACGATGAGCTGGGCGATGTAGGTTCCGGCGCTGTCGGTGGTGAAGACCGGGGCGGCGGCGGTGGTGTCCGAAATCGAGGCCGAAGTGCCCGCCGGGGCGGCGATGAGCGCCCATTTGAAACTGAGCGCGTCGTTGTCGGCATCGGCGGAGGCGCCGCCGTCGAGCTGCACCTCGTCGCCCTTGGTCACGGTCTGGTCGGGCCCGGCGGCGGCGGTGGGACGGCTGTTGAGGGTGGAGATGGTCACGGTGTCCGGCGCGCCGTCGACGGCGCCGTCGGCAACGATCAGCTGGACGATATAGTTGCCGGGCAAGGTGGCGACGAAGGTCGGCGCCTGGGCGCCCGGATCGGAGAGCGAAACGGCGCCGCCGGCGGGCTGGCTCAGGATCGACCAGGCGAAGGTGAGGGGGTCGGAATCGGGATCGGAAGAGGCCGAGCCGTCGAGCTGCACCGTGGCGCCGGGCGTCACCGACTGGTCGGCGCCGGCCTCGGCGACGGGCGCCGAATTGGCGGTGGTGATGACCACGGTATCGGCGTCGCGCCGCTCCCGCTCGGTGCCGTCGCCGACGATGAGCTGGGCGACGTAATCGCCGGCGATATCGGCGGTAAAGGTCGGGCCGACGGCGGTTGGGTCGTCAAGGACGGCGGCGCTGCCCGCCGGCGCCGACAGGATGGCCCAGCCGTGGTTCAAGCGATCGCCGTCGACGTCGGTGGCGCCGGCGCCGTCGAGCGTCACCTCGGCGCCGGTAAGCACGCTCTGGTCCGCCCCCGCAACGGCCACCGGCGGCGTGTTCTCGGTCGAGACGGTGACGGTGTCGGCGGCGCTGGTGGCGGCGCCGTCGTCGACGATGAGCTGGAGGACATAGACGCCGGCCTTGTCGAGGGTGAGGACGGGCCGGCCGGCGGTGGGCTCCGTCAGGACGGCGACGCTGTCCTTGGCCCGGACGATGAGCGCCCAGTCGTAGGCGAGGGCGTCGCCGTCGACATCGGTCGAGCGGCCGGGCTCGAGCTCCACCGTCTGTCCCTCGGCGGCCGTGAGGTCGGGACCGGCGTCGGCGACCGGCGCGACGTTGGCGGTGCTGATGGTGACCTGATCGGCGGCGCTCGGGACCGTGCCGTCATCGACGATGAGTTGGGCGACGTAGGTGCCGGCGAGGTCGGCGAAGAAGCTCGGCCGCGCGGCGGATGCGTCGGAAAACGTGGCGGCGCTGCCCGCCGGCGCCGAGATCAGCGACCAGGCGTAGCTAAGCCCGTCGCCGTCGATGTCGGACGATGCGCTGCCATCGAGCTCCACCGTCTGGACGGTCGCGATCGCCTGGTCGGGGCCGGCGGCGGCGACGGGCGCCGAATTCACCGTGCTGATGGTGACGCTATCCGGCGCGCTGGTCCTCGGCCCGGCGGTGACGATGAGCTCGAAGACGTAATCGCCGGGCTGATCGACGGTGAAGGTGGGCTTGACGGTGGTTGGTTCGGAAAGCGCGGCGCCGCTGTTGGCGGGAGCCGAGACCAGGGACCAGGAGAAGGCCAACAGCTCGCCCTCGGGATCGGTGGTCCGGCTGCCATCGAGCGTGACCTTCGCGTCGACGGCGAAGGTCTCATCGAAGCCGGCGTCGGCGACCGGCGGCGGGCTGCCCTGGGCGAGCGCCGATGAGATCAATGTCGACCCGACAAGTTGGCCGTCGTCCCCGCCCTTCGCGGTCTCGTGACCGCGTTCGCCGATGCCGGCGGGGCTTGTGATCGGCCGCCATGTGTCGCCCAGGCCGAAAGCGAGGCCGGCGATGGCAAGGATGGCAAGGACGGCGAAGGTCTTCGTGGCCGTCGTCGTCTGCGAAAGGGTGTTCTTG
>JAZFQW010000354.1:0-5874 GCA_036445335.1 Alphaproteobacteria bacterium
GCGCGCAGCATCGCCGGGCCGCCGGCGCAGTGGATCGTCACGAAGGCGGGCGCCAGCGGCATGATGGACCGGATGCCACCGGCCACCGGGTTGGGGATGTCGTGCAGCTTGAGGTCGAGGAAGATCGGCCGGCCGCGGCGGGCGATCGCGCGCACCCCGTCGGGGCCGTTGGCGCAGAAGAACTCCAGCCCCAGCTTGAGCCCGCCGACATGGGGAGCGACCCGGTCGGCCAGCGCGCTTGCGTCCTCCAGCGACGGCGTGTCCAGCGCGCAGAAGACGGGACCTTTAGGGGTCGACATCGATCGTCACTCTCTCAAGTCATGGGCACTCGCCCGCAACGGGCCATGACGTAGCGGTCAAGCCCCATCCCAGGGCCGCAGGCGGGGGATCCAGCGCGGTACATGCGCCTTGTAGGCGCGGTAGTCGTGGCCGAACCGCCCTTCCAGCCCCTTTTCCTCGCTCAGCGGGAAATAGACCGCGTTGACGGCGAAAAACAAGACAATCCACCCCGCCAGCGGCCACGACCGCAGCATCAGCGCCTCGCCGGCCAGCATCAGCAGGACGGCGGTGATCATCGGGTTGCGCACGTGGCGGTACGGGCCGCGCACGACCAGCCTCTCAGGCGGGTTCCAGGGCGCCGGCGTGCCGTCGCCGAACCGGGCGAATAGCCGCACCGTCCACGCTGCCAACGCCAGCCCGCAACCGGCGAATACGGCGGCGATCCAGAACGAGGCCGTGGCGGGGGTCGCCAGAGACGCCGAATACGACGTGCCGGCGGCGGCCCACAGGACGATCACGGGCACGTAGATCAGCGCCGTGCCCGGCAGAATCAGGATGGCCTTGATCAACGGCCAGTTCACGTGTCCTCCGGCACCGGCATCAGCCGATCGCTGGCAGTGGCGATTTTCCGGCGGCCCAGCGGGTCAGGTCGGCGGGGTCGCGCCGGCCCTCCAGCGCGTCGGCGACGGCCTCGCCCAGCAACGGGCCGAACTTGAAGCCGTGGCCGGAGAACCCGGTCATCACCCAGCCGGCGGGGCCGAAAGGCTCGACGACGAACCGTTCGTCCGGCGCCACCGTGTAGAAGCATGTCCGGGCGCTGTCCAGGTGAAACCGGTCGAAGTCGCGCAGCCGGCCGCGGCACATCTCGGCCAGCGCCTCGGCCTCCGCCGTCGCGGCATCGCGGTCGCGGTCGGGGTCGCCGGTCAGGGTGAAGCCGTGGTCGCCGACCTTGATCGTCGTGCCGGCGACCGGCGGCACCAAATAGAAGCCGCGGTCGGGGTCGATATCCAGCAGCATCGGCATGCCGGCCCACGCCGCCGCCAGGTCCGGCGGCGGCCGCAGATAGGCGGCGACCTGGCGCGACGGGGTGATCCGCCGGGCGACGCCGGGAAGCAGCCGTCCGACCCACGCTCCCGCGGCCACCACCACACGGTCCGCCGCCAGAACGCGGCCGTCGGCCAAGGTGACCGCAGCGCCGTCGGGATCGACCGCGACCGCGGCGTGGTCCGGCCGGATCGGCACGCCGACACTGGCGAGGTGCTGGGCCAGCCGCGTAACGATGCGGTCCGCCAGCAGCACGCCGCCGCCGGGCAGCCGGAACGCCTCGTCACGCGGGTCCCAGATCACCGGCGCGAACCGCCGCTCCAGGTCCGCCCGCGCCAGCCACTCCACGGCGTCGCCCTGTCGCGCCAGGGTTTCTGCGCTGTCGTGCAGCCAGCGCTGTCCGGCGCCGCCGACGCACAGCGTGCCGGTCTCGACATAGAGGATCTCGCCCAGATCGGCCCACATCCGGTCCCACGCGGCATAGGCGTCGGCGACCATTGCGCCGTAGCCCGCCATCGCGCCGTAGGCATGGCGGATCAGCCGGTGCTGGTCGACCGACGCGCCCAGCGGGTTGGGGACCGTGTGCCGCTCGACCACGGTGACGGCGTGGCCACGGTGCCGCAGCGCCCAGGCAGTCGACAGCCCCATGATCCCGGCGCCGACGATGGTGACGCGCATCCCGCCTCAGTCCCGCAGCAGCCGGCTCGCCTCGGCGAGGCAAAGGACGAGATGATAGAGCGTGCTCGACGGGATGTACTCGGTGACCGGCGTGCCGTCGCGCGCTAGCTGGTCGTGCCAGACGCCGTGGTCCAGATCGATATACTCGCCGAACATCGTCAGAAGATGCAATCGCGCCGACAACGGGTCGGGCTCGGGGGGGGCACCGTGCGCGAACTCGTAACGGGCGAGATGAGCCTTGACCGCCTCGGTCTGCGGCCACAGCCGCTTGGTGCCGGCCAGCACGGTGCCGTCGGCGCCGACCGCATCGAAGGCCACCGGCACCCCCTCGGTCAATTCGTCGATGCCATGCTTCATCGCGAAGAAGAGCAGCGCCTCGGCGGGATCCAGAACCGAGTCGTCGCCGGTCAGGCGGCGGTAATGGTGCAGCAGCCAGAACCACTCGAAGTGATGGCCGGGCTCGCGGATCCGGCCGTCGGCGCCGGGCGCCGGTCGCCAGTCGGCGGTGAAGTATTCCCTCAGCGAGCCGGTGTCGGCGTCGAAGAATCGATCTTGGAATAGGCCGACCATCGCTCGGGCACGGTCCAGCCAATCGGCGTCGCCGGTGGCCTCGTGCAACGCGATGAACGCCTCCAGCAGATGCATGTGCGGGTTCTGTCGCCGCGGCAGGCGGTCGGTGGCGCCGTCGGGGGATACCGCCTCCCAATAGCCGCCGCCGGTCGGGTCGCCCAGACGATCGTCGAGGAAGGCGATCGTCCTTCGCGCCCAGTCGAGCGCCGCCGGGTTGCCGGTCGCGCGGTGCAGCCAGGCCATGGCGAACAATACGAAGGCGTGGTCGTAGGTGTCCTTGCGGACGTCCAGCGGCGCGCCGGTCCGGGTCACCTGGTGGTACCAGCCGCCGTGGATCCGGTCCCAGCACCGCTCCGTCAAGAAGGCGACCCCGTGGTGGACGGCGTCCAGCGCCCACTCCGGCGCGCCGAGCAGGTGGGCGTGGCTGAACACGTAGATCTGCCGCGCCTGTGCGCGCACCCGCTTGTAGTCGTCGGGCGCCGGCCGGCGGTCCAGGCTCAGGCGCTCGACGAAACCGCCGCACTCCCGGTCGACGCCGACGTCGGCCCAGAACGGCAGCAGGGTCTCCATCATCCAGGGGCGGATGTCGCCAGGCCGCAAGTGGGGCTGAAGCACCGGTCTCAGGCCTGCTGGACGGTCAGCTGCGCCGCGGCCAGATCCTCAAGCGCGGTGCCGACCGATTTGAACAGGGTGATCTGGTCGTAAAACCGGCGGCCGGCGCGGTCGCCGCGGGTCAAGTCGAACAGGTCGCCGGCGATGTCGTCCGCGCCGATCACCCCGTCGGCCAGCGGCTGGACGATGTCGCCGGCCTCGGCCAACGCGCCCTCGCGGGTGTCGACGAACACCCGCGCCTTGGCGACCGCCACGTCGTCGGCCTCGCGCATCTCCGGCGTGAACCCGCCGACTAGGTCGAGGTGGGTGCCCGGCTGCAGCCAGTCGCCGCGGATCAGCGGCTCCCGGCTCATCGTCGCGCACGAGATGATCTGCGCGCCGCGCGCAGCACCCTCCAGATCGGTGGTGGCGACGACCCGGAAGTCGCTGCGGTCGAGGCGCCGCGCCAGCCTCTTCGCCTTGGCCGGGTCGCGCCCCCAGACCAGTACGTTGCAGACCGGCCGGACCGCGGCGTGGGCGAGGATCAGGTGCGGCGCCAGCGCGCCGGTGCCGACCATCAGCAGGCGCTCGCAGTCCTCCCGCGCCAAATAGCGCGCGGCCAGCGCCGACGCGGCGGCGGTCCTCCTGAGGGTCAGCGACGGTCCGTCGATCAGCGCCAGCGGCATGCCGGTCTTGGCGTCGAGCAGCAGATAGGCGCCCATAACCGACGGCAGGCTCAGCTTGACGTTGTCGGGAAACACCGTGACCAACTTGATGCCGATATGGTGGCCGACCTGCCACGCCGGCATCAGCAGCAGGGTGGCGTCGGACTCGCCGTCGGTCGGGACGGTATAGTGCTGGCGCAGCGGCACGGCGCAGCCGGTCCTGAACATCTGGCGCAGCCGCTCCACCAGCTGCCGGTAGTCGAGCGCGGCCTCCACTTCGGCGGCGCCGATTACACGCATGGCCGCCGGTCACCTAGCCCGCACTTCTCATACTGGCCGCGGTCTGCGCGGCGCTGTCGGCGCGACAGGGCCGCGCAGACCGCGGCCAGTATGAGAAGTGCGGGCTAGCCGCGGCGACCGGCGCGTTCACCGGCGGTCGAACGCCGTCAACTGTCGCCCGCCCTCCGCCGTCTCGCGCCGCGCCACCGTGTCCGCTGCCCGGGCGGCGACGGTCAACCGCTCGGCGTCGGTGCGCCGCGCGTCGGCCTCGTCCGCCGCGGCCTGGCTGGTCCGCAACAGCTCTACTTCCGCCGTCAGTGCGGCCAGCCGGCCGCGCTGGCGGCGCGCCAATCGCCGATACCGCCTGCCGGACAGCCAGGCGACCGTCCCGCCGACGAAGATACCCAGCACCAGTACGGCAAGCACGACCAGGAACAGCGGCACGCCGACAGTGAAGGGCAGCGGCCAGATACCCAGCGTCACCGGCTCGCGATTGGACACCGAGAACAGGATCACCACCAGGGCGATCGGCAGCGTGATGATCCAGGATAGGTATCGCAATGGTCGGTCACCTTACGTCGACTAGCGCGCCGGTCATCGGCGGCCTGCCGTCAGCCGGTATTCAGCCGTTCGCGCAGCTGCTTGCCGGTCTTGAAGAACGGGATGAACTTGCGCGAAACCCGGACCGCCGCTCCGGTCCGCGGGTTGCGACCCACGCGCGCCTCGCGCTCCTTGACCGAAAACGCTCCGAATCCGCGCAACTCGACGCGCTGGCCGCGCGCCAGGGCGGCGGCGATCTCGTCGAATATGGTCGTGACGATCTTCTCCACATCGCGCTGATAGAGGTGCGGATTCAATTCCGCCAATCGCATGATCAACTCCGATTTGGTCATCCCGTGCGTGCCTTCCCAATCGCCGCGGCGCGGTGCCGGCCTTGTATGCCCGGTCTATCCCCGGCGCCCGCGCCGTCGTGTCAGCCGGCCGTTCGATGGACCCGGAGATTGCCCTGCGCCGCCCGGTTCCGGTCTGGTCCGTCGCCGTTCCGGCCCTCGTCCCTGTTGGGAGCGCGCTGCCTGCGGCCCGTCCGAATTCGATCGCCGGCGACCACCGGCGATCCATGGGATGGTGCCAGAGCACCCACGGAAAGGCAAGGGTAAGTCCCTCAGTAAAAAGGGTTTTTTGGCGACGTCCAGCGGTCCGCGGGGATCCGGCGAACGGCGCCGCGACGACACAACGGCGAAGCCGCCGCGACCGGCGCGGCGGCTTCCCGTTCGGGCACGACCGGACCGGCCGGCTTATTTGGCCTTGGACGTCTTCGCGGCGGCGGCGTCGGCTTTCGCCTCCGCGGCGTCGTCGGCCTTCGCCTCCGCGGTGTCGTCGGTCTTCGCCGCGGTGTCGTCGTCGGTCTTCGCCTCCGCGGCGTCGTCGGTCTTCGCCCCGGTGTCGTCGGCCTTCGCCTCGGCGGCTGCCGGTTGCTCGCGCTCGGCGGACTTCGCCTTCTTGGTGGCCTTGGTCTTCTTCGCCGCGGCCTTCTTCGCCTTGGGCGCTGGCTCGTCGGGCTCCGCCTCGGCCTCGGCTTCCGCACCATCGTCATCGGTCGCTTCCTGCGCCCTCTTCAGGGCGGCGCCCAGGATGTCGCCCAGCGACGCGCCGCTGTCGGACGAGCCGTATTCGGCCATCGCCTGCTTCTCTTCCTGGACCTCGCGGGCCTTGATCGACAGCGTGACCTTACGCGACGCGCGGTCGAACTGGGTTACCTTGGCGTCGA
>JAZFQW010000355.1:0-8623 GCA_036445335.1 Alphaproteobacteria bacterium
GTAGCAACGCTACGGTCGAGGCGTTCGACGCCGCGTGCGGGCCGCCCGGGCGCGGCCCGGAGGGCGGCGCTGTCGCGCAGGCCATGGCCAGTATGAGAAGTGCGGCCTAGGGCCGGCCCACCGGTGGCGATCGCGGCCGTGGCCGGTCAGTGCGCGGGGATCCGCACCGTGAATCGGGCGCCCCGGCCGTCGTCGCGGTTGGCGGCAAAGATCTCACCATTGTGAGCGTCGACGATCTGTTTGGAGATGCTCAGGCCGAGGCCGGAATGGGTGCCGAACTTCTCGCCGGCCGGCCGTTCCGAATAGAACCGGTCGAAGATCGCCGTCAGCTTGGTATCGGGGATGCCGGGGCCGTCGTCCGCCACCGTGACCGTGACGACGCCGCGGTCGCGCAGCGCTCGGATGGTGATCAGCCCGCCCGGTGGCGAGAACGAGATGGCGTTGCCGATCAGGTTGCGGAAGACCTGCACCAACCGGTCCTCCAGCCCGAAGACGTGCAGCATCGGTCCCGGCTCGATGCTCAGCCGCAGCGTCGGGCCGCCGTCCTCAGCGGTGGTGCTGTACAGTTCGACCAGCATGTCCAGCATCGCGGCGATGTCGACGTCGCCGGCCTCGGCCCGCGACAGCTCGGCATCCAGCCGCGAGGCGTCGGAGATGTCGGTGATCAGCCGATCCAGCCGCTGCACGTCCTCCACGATGATGGCCATCAGCCGGCGCTGCTGTTCCGGGTCCTTGATCCGCGAGGTGGTTTCCACCGCGCTGCGCAGCGACGACAGCGGGTTCTTGATCTCGTGCGCCACGTCGGCGGCGAAGCTTTCGATCGCGTCCATCCGCGCCCACAGCGCCGAGGTCATCTCCCTGAGCGCGCCCGACAGCTCGCCGATCTCGTCGCGCCGCCGCGTGAAGTCGGGGATCAGCTGATGGCGCCCGTGGCCGCGCCGCACGCGCTCGGCCGCCGCGGCCAGGCGGCGAATCGGCCGGGTGATCGTGCCGGCGAGATAGAGCGACAGCGCCACGGTGACCAGCACGGCGACCCCGAACACCTTGAGGATGTCCTCGCGCACGGTCTGGATCGCCTTTTCCATCTTGGTCGTATCGCGGGTCACCAGCACCGCGCCCATCACCGCGCGCAGCCGCTGCACCGGCACCGCCACGCCCAGCACCTTGCCGCCGCCGGTGTCGGCCCAGATCTGCTGGCCGATATTGCCGGCCAGCGCCCGCATCACTGGCGGATAGTCGTTGGCCTCCTGCTGCGGCCGTTCGCCGTAGGGCGGCCAGCCCTTGCGTTCGGGAATGCGCTGAGTGATCCAGCCATACACCGCGTCGAAGGCCTGGCGCGTCCAGTCGCTATCGTCCGCCGGCTGCAGCAGCTCGATCTCGATCACGCCGCCGGGGCCGGTCAGCAGCCGGCTGTCCGCCAGCAGCATGCCGTCGACCGCGAACAGCCGGGTGCGGGTGTCGGTGGTCTCGTACAGCCGGCGCACCATGCGGCGGCCGCGGTCGGGGTCGAGATCCAGGCGGACGTCCGGGTCGCCGACGATCGCCCCTTCGGCCAGTGCGCCGGCGAAGATAAGCGCCTCGGTACGCAGGCTCTCCATCTCGGCCTGGATCAGCCGCTCCTCGTAGCGGCCGAGGTAGAGCAGTCCGCCGACCAGGATCATCAGCGCCAGCGTGTTGATCGCCAATACCCTGAGGGTGAGCTTGGAGATTCTGCGTTTGCGGAAGCGCCCGGTCGGCAAGTTCCGCACAGTCCCCGCCGCCCGGCGGCCGGCGGCCGGGCGTGCTGAAACCGCCGCTCCGTCGTCGGACCGGTCGTCGTCCCTCGGCGTCACCGGGGACGCCAGGTCGGCCGGTGCGCGCAGTCCCGATCGCGACTCCAGCCTCATATGGCCTCGGCGATCTCCTTATAGCGGTAGCCGACCCCATACAGCGTTTCGATTTGCGAGAAGTCGGGGTCGACCGCCTTGAACTTCTTGCGGATGCGCTTGATATGGCTGTCGATCGTGCGATCGTCCACATAGATGTGCTCGCCATAGGCCGCGTCCATCAGCAGGTCGCGGCTCTTGACGTGGCCCGGCCGGCTGGCCAGCGCCTTGACCAGCAGGAACTCGGTGACCGTCAGCTCGATGTGCTTGGCCCGCCAGGTGCAGGCGTGGCGGTTCGAATCGAGTTCCAGGTCGCCGCGGACGAGGACCGCGTTGGGGTCCGCCTCGGCAATGTTCTGCGCGATGTCGCCGCGCCGTAGCAGCGCGCGGATGCGCTCGATCAGCAGACGCTGCGAGAACGGCTTCTTGATGTAGTCGTCGGCGCCCATGCGCAGCCCCAGCAGCTCGTCGACCTCGTCGTCCTTCGAGGTCAGGAAGATCACCGGTATGGCGGTCACCTTGCGCAGCCGGGTCAACAGCTCCATGCCGTCCATGCGCGGCATCTTGATGTCGAGCACCGCCAGGTCGACCGGCCGCGAGGTCAGGCCGCGCAGCGCCTCGTCGCCGTCGGCATAGGTGCGCACGTCGAAGCCCTCCGCCTCCAGTGCGATGGACACGGACGTCAGGATGTTTCGATCGTCGTCGACCAGCGCGATGGATTGACCCACGGCACCGCTCCTTCGTTCGCGCCGGGACGATTCGCCCGACCGGCGTCACTGGATGGCCGGCAGGTTTGCCGTGCAATATGGCGCATTTACGGCTGGAATGTCACGCAATCGCGCGCAAACCGCCGGATACGAGCCGATCGTGCGGCCGCCCCCGCGCCGTCGACCCGCCCGCCGGGACCGAATCGCCACGGCGGTGCCGCGGTGTGCGGGCTAGTGTTGGGGGCGGCCGTGCGCCCGGACCCCGTCGCGCAATCTCCCGGGACCGGAATCGGGCGATCGATCGCGGACCGCGCCGCTGCAGCGAAAGGGCCATCGATGACGGAAAATGATGGGCCGCGGGATCGATCGCCCGGCGACACCGCCCGCGCGGTGATGCGGACCGCCGACCGGGCCGTCCTGTCGACGGCCCTGGCGGCGGACAGCTGGCCCTACGGCTCGCTGGTATTGACCGCGCTAGACCACGCCGCGACGCCGCTGCTGCTGATCTCCCGTCTGGCCGAGCACACCGCGAACCTCGGCCGCGACGACCGCGCCAGCCTGTTGTTCGACGGCACCGGCGGCTTCGCGCGGCCGCTGGAGGGGCCGCGGGTGACTGTTCTGGGGCGCGTGGCGCGCAGCGACGATGCGGCCGACCGCCGGCGCTATCTGGCGCGCCACCCCGACGCCGCACTCTATGCCGACTTCGAGGACTTCGCGGTCTATCGGGTGGATGTGGAGCGCGCCCATCTGGTCGCCGGATTCGGCGCCATCCACTGGCTGGCCGCCGGCGACCTGCGGGTCGACACGGTCGCGTGCACCGGCCTGATCGCCGCCGAGGCGGAGATCGTCGCGCACGTGAACGACGACCACGCCGACGCCGTCGCCGCCTGCGCGCACGGCCTGCTGGGCCTGTCCGGCGACGGCTGGACGATAACCGGCGTCGACGGCGAGGGCTGCGACCTGCGCCGCGGCGGCGCCATCGCCCGCCTGCCGTTCGGCCGCCCGGTCACCGACGCGGCCACGGCGCGCGCCGAACTGGTCCGGCTTTTCAAGCGGGCGCGGCGTGGCGGGACCGACACATGATCGGGTTGGTGGCGACATAAGCTGATGCCGTGGCGGCGGCTCAGCTGATGGTGCGAAAGCGTCGCATGGCGTCGATCAGCGCGGTTCGGATGCCGGGTTCCATCGCCGAGTGCCCGGCATCGGGCACCACCAGGTAGCGCGCCTCCGGCCATGCCCGGCGCAGCAGGTCGGCATTGGCGATCGGGCAGACGATGTCGTAGCGCCCCTGGACGACCACCGCCGGGATGTCGCGCACAGTCTCGATCCGGTCGAGCAGCAGGGTTTCCGGGTCGAACAGGTTGTTGCGGAAGTAGTGCGCCTCGACCCGGGCGAGGCCGAGCGCGTGGCTGTCCTCGCTGGCCGCGACCACCGAATCGGGGTTCGGCAGCAGGGTCGAGCAGGCCCCCTCATACATGCTCCAGGCCCGCGCCGCGCGCAGATGCAACGTCGGATCGGGGTCGATCAGGCGACGGTAATACCCTTCCAGCAGGTCGTCGCGCTCGTCCTCCGGCAGGAAACCGGCGAAGGCGGCCCACGCCTCGGGAAAGATCGTGCGCATGCCGTACAGGAACCAGTCGATCTCGGTCCGGCGCATCAGGAATATGCCGCGCAATGTCAGCGACAGGCACCGCTGCGGATGCACCTGGGCGTATGCCATGCCCAGCGTGCTGCCCCAAGAGCCGCCGAAGATGTGCCAACGGTCGATCGCGAAATGCCGGCGCAGCGCCTCCAGATCGTCGACCAGAAGGTCGGTGGTGTTGTCGCGCAGCTCGCCCAGCGGCCGCGACCGGCCGGCGCCGCGCTGGTCGAAGATGACGATCCGGTAGTGATCGGGGTCGAAGAATCGCCGGTGCACCGGCGACGCCCCGGCGCCGGGTCCGCCGTGCAGGAACACCACCGGCACGCCGTCCGGATTGCCGCACTGCTCCCAATACAGGCTGTGCAGGTCGTCGGCCTGCAAATACCCGGTCAGAAAGGGGTCGACCGGCGGAAAGATCGAATCGCGAGGCATCAGTGCCGGGTCCGGTTGCGCGCTAGCCGCACATCTCACACCGACCACGGTCTGCGCGGCGCTGTCGCGCCGACCGTGGTCGGTGTGAGAAGTGCGGGCCAGAACCATTCTGCCACAAATCTACGGGCTGGCGCGTGGCGACGCAAAATGTCCTGTCGCCGCGCCGCCGGCCTGATAAAACGTCACGCGTGATGCGGATATGCCTGGGCCTCGCGCTGATCGTCGGGCTGCTTGCGGCGGCGCCCGGCCGCGCCGACGCGCCGGCCGGGTTGCAGCCGGCGAACACCGCCCTGGTCGTCGCGATCGTCGACGGCGACACGGTGGTGCTGGACGACGGCACCGAAGTGCGGCTGGTCGGGCTGCAGGCGCCCAAGCTGGCGCTGGGGCGGCGCGGCTTCGCCGAATGGCCGCTGGCGCCGGCGTCGCGCGCGGCGCTGACCGCCCTGGTGCTCGATCGGCGAGTGACGTTGGCCTATGGCGGCCGCCGGACCGACCGCCACGGGCGGGCACTGGCCCACCTGATCCGCGACGACGGGCTGTGGATCCAGGGCGCAATGCTGGAGGCCGGCATGGCCCGGGTCTACAGCTTCGAGGACAACCGCACGGCTGTGCCCGAGATGCTGTCTCGCGAGCGGCGCGCGCGGAGCGCGGGCCGCGGCATCTGGTCGCACGGATTCTACGCCGTCCGCGGGGTGGCGGATACCGGGCGCCTGCTCGACAGTTTCCAGCTGGTCGAGGGGATGGTGCTGGACGCCGCCGAGGTTCGCGGGCGGGTCTACCTTAATTTCGGCGAAAACTGGCAGGACGATTTCACCGTAAGCGTGGCCCCCGGCGACGTCGCGGCATTCGATCAGGCGGGTGTCGACCTGTTGGCGCTGGGCGGCCGGCGGATCCGGGTGCGGGGATGGCTGTACCGGCGCAACGGTCCGATGATCGACGCCAGCCACCCGGAACAGGTCGAGCTGATCGAGGAGGTCGAATGATAAGAGCGGACAAGCCGCGCCGACGGCTCGTTGCCGCGGCGCTGATCGCGACAACCATCGCGATGGCCGGCTGCGCCATCAATCCGGCGAGCGGGCGACAGCAATTGTCGCTGCTGTCGCCGCAGGACGAGGTGGCGATCGGCGCGCGCGAGTTTCCCAAGCTGGTGGACGAGTTCGGCGGGGTCTACGACGACCCGCGGCTGGCCGCCTATGTCGACCGCGTCGGCCAATCGGTCGCCGCGGTGACCGGGCCGCCGGGAACCGCCTACAGCTTCACCGTGCTGGACAGCGATCTGCCGAACGCCTTCGCCCTGCCCGGCGGCTATGTCGCCGTTACCCGCGGCCTGCTGGCACTGGTCAACGACGAGGCCGAACTGGCCGGCGTGCTGGCCCACGAGGTCGCCCACGTCACCGCGCGGCACACCGCCGAGCGCTACAGCCGCAGCACGCTGGCCCAGCTCGGCGTCGGCGTCCTGGGGGCGGCCACCGGCAGCAGCGAACTTGCCGAGCTGGCCGGTACGGGCGCGCAGATCTACTTGCTCGGCTACAGCCGCGACCAGGAATCCGAGGCGGACGCCATCGGCATCCGCTATTTGGCCGCCGCCGGCTACGACGCCTACGCCATGGCGAGCTTCCTGGACCAACTGGACCGGTACGGACAGGTGACGGCGCTGATGGAGGGACAGCCGGCCGACGGCGGGCGCCCGGACTTCCTGTCGACCCATCCGCAAACCGCCGACCGCACGCGCCAGGCGATGGCGCTGGCGAGGCGCAGCGCCGGCCCGCAGAGCATCCGCGACCGTGACGGCTATCTGGCTACCATCGACGGCCTAGTCTGGGGTGAAGGCGGCGCCAACGGCTTCATCCGCGGGCAGATCTTCGCGAGTCCGGTGGACGGCTTCGTCTGGCAGGCGCCGCCCGGATTCACCCTGCGACACAGCGGCGGACGGGTGCTAGCGACCGGCGACGGCGATGCGCGGATGCTGTTCGACACGGTGTCGAGCGACCCACAGCTGCCGATCGGTCCCTATCTGACCGACGTCTGGGCGCGCAACATCTCGCTGGAATCGCTGGAGAGCCTGGAAATCCGCCGCTATCCGGCGGCGACCGCGGTGACCCGGCTGCCCACCGGCGACGGCGTGCGCGACATCCGAATCTTCGCCATCAAGCCGGCGCCGGACCGGGTGTCGCGGTTCATGTTCGTGACCAGGCCGGATCAGACCGAACGGCTGGCCCCGCAGTTCCAGCGCGCCGCCTACAGCTTCCGGCCGATGACCCCGGCGGAGCGATCGGCCTACCGCCCGCGCCGCATCGACGTGATCCCTGTCGCGGTGGGAGAGACGGTGGCATCGCTGGCCCGGCGCATGCCGTTCGACAGCCATGCCGAAGAGCGGTTCAGGGCCCTGAACGGGCTGGATCCCGGCGCACCCCTGCGCCCCGGCCAGTGGGTCAAGCTGATCGTCGACTAGCCGACACTTCTCACACTGGCCACGGCCTGCGTCGCGCTCTGGCTCGAAGGGCATCGCCGCCTCCATCAGCCCGACATTGCGCTCCTGAACAAGATCGCCCGCCGGCTAGCCGTAGTTGCGAATCCGCGCGGCGGTGCCGACCACCAGCCGCGCTTAGACGCGCACCGAACTGTGCAGGGCGCACTCGTCCTCTTCACGGCGCCAGCGCCGCGCCAGATCAAATTCGTACTCGCGCGAAAACAGCGGCTCGCGCATGGATCGCTTGATGAAGGCCAGGTTTGCGCGCTGGGTCTCCGGATCGTCGATATGCGGCATCGCTGCCTCCTGACTCTGGCGCACCGGGTTGATCCCCGACGCGTCGACCGTTCTGGCTTCAGTAGACCGCGCAGGACCGACCGGCCCGGATCACAACCAGTACGAAAATCCGCCGCGGCGAAAATATCATCCAAATATTTGCGGGAATTGGCAACACGCGATGCAACTGGAGCATATGAGCGGTGCGGATCAGACTTCGAGCAGGTCAAGCATGTTGCCGTCGGGGTCGATCAGACCGGCGCCCAGTTTGCCGCCGCGGCCGCAGCCGCCATCCAGGGTCACCGCCAGATCGCCGACGGCCACGCCGCCGTTTGCCGGGTCGAAGCCGCGGATCACGCGGCAGTAGCCGCCACAGGGCCGGTCGAGTTCGGCGAAGTCGGCGCTGCCCCACCAGAAACTGTCGCCCTGGGCGGCCAGCGGACGGCCCGGGTCGAGCCCGGCGCTGACCAGCAAGACACCCTCGTCGTCGGTAAAGGCGGCTCGCCTGAGCGCCGCGAACAGGTTGTTGTGCCCGGGCGCCGCGCGCATCGCGTCGCGCAACCGGTTGGTCCAGCGGGTCAATTGGACGGCACCGGCGCGGGCCGCGACCACGCCCTCGTTGATGACGCCGCCATACGATTGCAGGGTCGCGCCGACGCCCTGGCTGAGCATCCAACCCAGCACCTCGGTTGGATTGGGCGCGAACTGAAGCTGCAGCATCTTCTGCCACATCTCCTCCTGGGCGCCGCGCAGGAAGACGATATCGCCGGCCACCATCCCCGGCATGGCCAGCAGCGCGCGCCGGAAGCCCAGCAGTTCGGCCACGGTCGCGGCGATGGCGGCGCCATGACCGATGAAGTTGCCGAGATACACCAGCCGGTCGCCGGGTCGGAACAGCGGCCCGATGTGATCGTGCAGCGCCCCCAACCGATCGACATCGCCATGGATCGACGCCACGGCCCAGATACGCTTGGGTCGGCCGAGCCGGGCGAATTTTTCGTTTTCGGATGACAAGGGCTGAACGCCGCCGATGTTCGATGCGTGCCGCGGGCAAACAGGCGAATCGACCGGCAGTGTAGCCGGATCGACAGTTAGAAAAAGGGACAATTCCAGGGCGGTAGGGGCTAGCCCGCATCTCTCACACTGGCCACGGTCTGCGCGGCCAGTTTGAGAGATGCGGGCTCACCCGGCGTAGCGGCGCGCGGCCCGACCGGACGGCCGCTCGGCGTGA
>JAZFQW010000356.1:0-5581 GCA_036445335.1 Alphaproteobacteria bacterium
CTGCAGCGGGACGGCAGCGTGCACGACGTGGCGATGCAATCGGAAGATTTCGGAACGAACGAATGTTATCGCTATTTCGACCCCAACTTTGGCCACTTCAAATTCGACTCGCCGCACAGGTTCACGGAATGGATGGACGATTTTCTCAAGAACATAAGCGGATACTATAACCGTTTTTACAGATTTCGAATCGATATTCTGCAAATCAGTGAGCGGCAACGTGAAAGTGAATTGATGGCGTGCGTCGCCAATTAGATCGAGCGGATAACTTGCGCGGCGGGTAGGCAGGATCTTGCTTTGATTGCCGTTGCGATCCTCCATGCCATGTCGCGCATATCCTACTCATATCGATGATGTTTCAAATCGGGTCCTGACCCCACGTCTCGGGACACTACCCATCGCGCCGCCACGCGACGCGGCGGGCGTTGCACGGCGACAGCGCCGCGCAGACCGTGGCCAGTGCGATAAGTGCGGGCTAGGCGCGCCCGCGGTAGCCCGGCACCTCGCGCCACAGCACCGCGAAGGCGTCGGTGCCGACATGCAGCGAGCCGTCGCGGTCCACCACGTGCAGCCGCCGCTTGGCCGCCGCCAGCCCGATCCCATAGCCGGCCAGCGGCCCGAGCGACTGGGTCACGTCGTGCCAGTGCAGGTCGGTCGCGCCGTGGTCGGCGCGGCGGCGGTAGTCCGCAATCCTGTCGCTGCACACCGAGCACTCGCCATCGTAGTAGATCGTCAGCCCAATCGGCTCGGAAAAGTCGCGGAGATACTTCTTCAATGTTCGTCCCTCCATTTCATATTTTCTGTTATTTCTGAAGTTTCGGAAATGTCGTGCCAAAAAAAGAGACCGCCGTTCCGTTCCCTCGTCATTCCCGCGAAGGCGGGAATGACGAGGGAACGGTTTCGCGAGGCAGCCGGCCCGTGTCTGCCCGGACCTTTGGCCCTCCTACAGTCCCGGTTCCGGAACGACGACCAGCGGGTGGCAATTGCCGACATGCGCTAGCGCCCGACGATCTTCGCGACCTTGGCCCCCATCTTCATCAGCGCCACCAGGGTCGGCCGGGGCAGCCGCCGGACCTGCTCGTACCAATTGGCCAGGGTCTCCATGAAGGTCAGCATGCCGGCGATGCGCTGCTTGATCTCGGCCGGCGTCTCGGTGTCGTCGCCGGCCTCCTCGACGCACCGCCGCAGCATCGCCAGGGTCGGCTCGACTTCGCGCTGCCGGCGGCCCTCGACGATGATCATCAGCATGTCCCAGGAGTCTTTGATCGCCTCGAAATGGTCGCGGCGGTCGCCCAGCGAATGGCTCACCTTGACCAGGCCCCAGCCCTGCAGCTCCTTCAGGCTGGTGCTGACGTTTGAGCGGGCGACCGACAGGGTCTCGGCGATCTCGTCCGCCGGCAGCGGCCGCGGCGAAAGGAACAACAGCGCGTGGATCTGCGAGACCGACCGGTTGACCCCCCAGCGGGTGCCCATCTCGCCCCAGTGCAGGATGTACCGCTCCATGACCGGCGTCAGTTTCATTGTAACTTTCAGAAATATCTGTCTGTTCAGAAATTATATGCGAATCCGCCGCGCCGGTCAAATGCACCGGCGCGGCGATTCAGGGTGCCG
Organism: Alphaproteobacteria bacterium; assembly: GCA_036445335.1. Classification (GTDB taxonomy): domain Bacteria; phylum Pseudomonadota; class Alphaproteobacteria; order DSM-16000; family Inquilinaceae; genus JAZFQW01. Next base: position 1,612 of record JAZFQW010000356.1, read on the forward strand.
CGTCAGCCGCGCTCGGGCGAGGTGATCAGGTTGGCCATCATGCGGAAGGCGCCGGGGACCAGGAACGCCATCTGGTAATGCAGGATCAGGCTGGTGTGGGTGTGGCGGCCTCGGCCGTAGCGCGCGGTCAGCAGCGCGCCCTTCAACGGCGCCTCGCCGGGGTCGGCCATCGCCAGCAGCGCGGTGTAGTCGGGCGCCCAGTCGGCGGCGAAATAGAGCCCGCGCTCCTTGACCCAGTCGGCCCAGTCGTCCGCCCCGATCTCGTTCGGGTGGGTCAGCAGCGGGTGGTCGGGCACCAGGTGGGTCACCGCGGCGGCCTGGTCGGTGACCCGCCAGCGCAGCGACGGCTGGCCGATCTTCAAGTAGTGCGGCGGCACCGTCTCGGGGTCCCAGGCGTCCCACGGCCGGTGGTACTGGGTGACCAGGTTGCCGCCCCTGGCGACGAAGTCCTTGATCCGCTCGTTGGCGGCCAGCAGGTCCGGCCGGGTGCGGTAGGCGAAGATGCCGACCACGATGGTGTCGTAGCGGCCCAGGTCGCCGCGCGCCAATGCTTCCGCGTCCAGCAGCTCGACATCGACGCCGATCTGCCGCAGCCCGACATGGACCCGGTCCGACCCGCCGTCGACATAGCCGACCTTCAGCGCCGGCGGCAGCGCCACGGTCATCGCCTGGACCGTGACGGTCGCCGGGGTGACCACATGCGCGGTGCGGAGGTGGCCGTGGGCGATCGTCCGCACCGACCGCGCCGCCACGCCGTCGATCGTCACCGGCAACACATGGCGGCCCGGCGCCAGGTAGTCCGGTGGCGTGACGGTGAAAGTGGCGCCGTCGGATGCCGCCGGCGGCAGGTGCGGCGACGCGTCCGACGGGACGACCCGCCAGCCGACCGGCGGCGTCAGGGCCAGCCGCGCGTCGACGCCGGCCGTGCCGTGGTTGGTCGCGGTCGCCGCGATCGTCAGCGGCCCGCCGCGCGCCAGATTGTAGGCGGCCGCGGCCGGCTCGGCCGACGCGGCCACGGCCGGCAGCACGGCCAGCGGTTCTTCGGTCGCGACGCCGACCTCCACGGCCACGCCGTCGACGGCGTAGCCCACCCGCCCGGACGCCGGGCCGCCCGGCGCCAACGGATCGGTGGCGAACGTGTAGGCGTGGACCTCGTCGGCGTCGACGGGAACGGTCACCCGGAACCGCGCGGCCAGCGTCGCGCCCTGGTCCAGCGCCGTGGCCGCCGGTCCGTCGCGTTCGACCGTCCAACCCCGCGGCACGGCCAGGTCGAGCGAGACGGCGTCCAGGTCGACCGCGCCGCCGCGATAGACGGTGAGCGTCAGGCCGACGGTGTCGCCGGGGCACACGACCGGCCGATCGGCCTGCAGCCGCGTCACCAGCAGGCAGGCGCATCGGCTGGCGTGGCACAGCTGGCGTTCCTTTATCGCCAGCAGGTGGGCGATGTCGATCGCCGCGTCGCCGGACGGGCCGGACGCGCCCGACTCGGTGAGGGCGTCGGCGGCGGCGCGGACCGCGGCCAGCGCGGTGTGGACCGCCGCGGCGACCGACCGGCCGTCGGGGAACAGAGTCAGCGCCACCGCAATGGCCTGTTGCGCCGCGCGCAAGGGCGTCGCGACGTCGGGCGCGGCGACCTCGTCGGCCAGTGCCGCCAGCGTCGTCGGCAGCCCGTCGAACAGACCGCGCTCGTCGGCCGGCGCATCGATCGCGCAGGCCAGCCGGTGCAGCGGCACCGACTCCGCGCCCTCGGCGACCCAGCGCCCCATCCCCTGGCTGCGGTGGCTGGCCCGCGACCACTGCGCGATCTGCGCATAGGTCGCGCCGAGAACCGAGTCGAACCCGCCGACCGGGACCGTCAGCGTCGCGTTGGGCGGCGGCTCGGTATCGTCGTAGGCGGCGCCGGCCCCCGACCAGGCGGGCAGGTACAGCTTCTTGACCTGCCACGGCAGCAGCCCGTCGTGCAGGTGGTCCGGAAACGCCGCCGGGTCGGCGGCCAGGTGGAACGCCTCCTCGGTCGCCACGGTGACCGCGCGGTGGTGGCCGTGCTGGCCGGGCACGTCCAGGAAGGTCGGAGCCATGACGTCGGGGCGGAATGTCCGGATGGCGCGCACCAGCCGTTCCAGCGTCCGCTCGCGGCCCCAATGACGGAACGCCTCGTCGGCCGACTTCGACAGGCCGAAGTCGAAGATCGCGCCGTCGAATTCCTCGTTGAGCCAATAGAGCGTCATGCCGAGGGTCGCGGCGGCGCCCTCCATCTCGCGGGTGCGCAGCACGCCCAGCTCGTTGCGCGCCTCGGTGCCGATGGCGTTCTGGCCGCCCTCGCCGCGCACCGCGCAGGCGTAGCCGACGCGCACGCCGTCGCCCTTGGCCAGGCGGGCCAGCAGGCGGCTGGTCTCGTCGTCCGGGTGGGCGCCGGTCTGCAGGAAGCTGTTGATCGACGTCAGCGGCACTAGGCTTTCCCACAGCCGGACGATCGCGCTGTCCGCCGCGTGCCGTTCCAGCCGCCTCTGGTCGGGAGTCACCGGACCCTGCTCCGCGGCGTGGCGCCGTTCACGACCGGCCCGCGGCGGCGCACCGCCGCCAGCACGACTCGTCGATTGAACGAACGCGTATTCTCGATGTTCGTCCCGGTGAGGAACATTGCGTCAGGCGGCCGAAAGCCGAAGGGATGTTTCAACGATGCCGCAGCCGGGCTATTAGTTCAATATGATAGACTTATTGACAAGCCACGGGCGATGACAAAACATTGAACCTGGGAAAGGGGTTGGCGACCGGTCGCGAACTTGGCGCCGAGCCCTTGCATTCCGCGCGTTCGATGCCGGCGGGGACACCGCCGGCGAAACCGGACCGTCGGGGAGGATCACACAAGGGAGGCTCGGATGAAACAGCATCTTGGAGCGTTGGCGGGCGCCGGCCTGCTGGCGGGCGCCGCGTTCGGCACCGCCGGCCAGGCGCAGGCGGTCGAGATCGAATATTGGCAGTATTTCTTCGAGGGCAGGGTCAACGCGATCGACGCCCTGATCGAGCGATTCGAGGCGGAGAATCCGGACATCACGGTGGAGCACACGCAATTCCCGTACGCCGACTACCGCACCAAGGTGGCCGCGGCGGTCCCGGCCGGCGAGGGCCCCGACGTGGTGCAGCTGTTCTATGGCTGGCTCAACGACTACATCGAGGCCGACCTGCTGCAGCCGCTGCCGCACGACATGTTCGACCCGGCGATGGTCGAGGCCGAATTCTTCCCGATGGTGCAGGCGATGAACATCGACGGCGACTATTACGCGATGCCAACCGCGGTGCGCTCGCTGGCGCTGTTCTGGAACAAGCGGCTGTTCGAGGAAGCCGGCCTGGACCCGGAGCGGCCGCCCGGGACCCTCGACGAGCTGGTCGAGTACGCCGAGGCGCTGACCCAGCGCGACGGCGCCGGCAACCTGACCACCGTCGGCATCACCATGGGGATGACCGCGCAGGACCACCATTGGTGGCGCGAGGTGCTGGTCCGGCAGATGGGCGGACAGCCCTATTCGGACGACAACCAACAGGTCGCCTATAACAGCGAGGCCGGGGCCAGGGCGCTGGAGTTCTATGTCGGTCTGCTCGCCGAGGACGGCGTCAGCTCGATCGGCTTCATGGACGAGCCACAGGCGGCGTTCAAGGCGGGCCGCGCCGGCATGCATATCGACGGGTCGTTCAGGCTGGGGGCGCTGCGCGGCCAGCGCGGCCTGGACTGGGGCGTCGCCGAGCTGCCGGCCAACGAATCCGGCGAGCGCTACAACTTCTCGTCCTACTGGGTCAACGGCATCACCTCGAAGGCCGAGGGCGAGCGCGCCGAGGCGGCGGCGAAGTTCCTGGCGTTCATCACGTCGGAAGAGGCGATGCAGCTGTGGCTGGAGACGGTCGGCGAGCTGCCGGCGCGCCAGGCCGCCGCGCTGACCGACGAGAACATCGCCCATCCGGAATACGGCCCGTT
>JAZFQW010000357.1:0-4053 GCA_036445335.1 Alphaproteobacteria bacterium
TCGACATGCAGGTCGATGCGGTCGAACAGCGGGCCGGAGATCCGCGATTGGTAGTCGCGGGCGCAGCGCGGCGCCCGGGTGCAGGCCAGCGAGGGGTCGTCGAGATGACCGCAGCGGCACGGGTTCATCGCCGCGACCAGCTGAACCCGCGCCGGATAGGTCATGTGGGCGTTGGCGCGGGCGATCACCGCGCGGCCGCTCTCCATCGGCTGGCGCAGCGCCTCCACGGTCGGCCGGCTGAACTCCGGCAGCTCGTCGAGGAACAGCACGCCACGGTGGGCGAGCGAGATCTCGCCGGGCCGGGCACGCAGCCCGCCGCCGACCAGCGCCGGCAGCGAGGCGGAATGATGCGGGTCGCGGAACGGCCGGTGGCGCAGCAGCCGCCCGCCCTCCAGCAGCCCGGCAACCGAGTGGATCATCGAGACCTCCAGCGCCTCGGCCGGCTCCAGCGGCGGTAATAGGCCCGGCAGGCGCGCCGCCAGCATCGACTTGCCGGCCCCCGGTGGACCAATCATCAACAGGTTGTGGCCGCCGGCGGCGGCGACCTCCAGCGCCCGCTTGGCGGTCTCCTGGCCCTTGATGTCCTTCAAGTCCAGCGGCGCCTCGGCCGCCGCCTCGACCACCGGCTCCGGCGGGCTGAGCGCCTGGGTGCCCTTGAAGTGGTTGATCAGCGCCAACAGATTTGCGGGCGCCAGCACGTCGATGCGGCCGCCCTCGTCGGCCGCCCACGCCGCCTCGCCACCGCACGCCGCCGGACAGATCAGGCCGAGGCCGCGCGACGCCGCGTTGAGCGCCGCCGGCAGCACACCGGCGACCGGACTGAGCGCGCCGTCGAGCGCCAGCTCGCCCAGGGTGGCGTAGCCCGCCAGCTCCATCGCCGGCAGCACGTCGAGCACGACTAGCAGGCCGATCGCGATCGGCAAGTCGAAATGGCTGCCTTCCTTCAGCACGTCGGCCGGCGCCAGGTTGACGGTGATGCGCTTGGGCGGCAGCGCCAGGCCCAGCGCGTGCAGCGCGGAACGCACCCGCTCGCGGCTCTCCGCCACCGCCTTGTCGGGCAGCCCGACGACGGTGAATCCTGGCATGCCGCCGGTGATCTGCACCTGCACGTCGATCGGCAGCACGTCGATGCCTCGGAACGCCACCGTGTTGACCCGCGCGACCAAGGCCCGGCCCTCCGCCCGTTTGCAAGCGTAATGAGGGTAGGGGCCCGCGGGCGGCGAGGGCAAGGCCGGTCTGCGCCAAGGCACCGCATCGATCCGGCGGAGCCGTCAACACTGGCGCGGCCACTCCGGCATCGGATATCCTGGCCACGCGGCAGGACCGCCGCGCTGCGGAATCCCGAGGGCACCGCATCGGGGGAGTCGTCCGGGCTCTGGCGGCGGCAGACCCATCGCCTTCGGGGCGCCCGCCCGAGGCAGGATCGAGGGAGTCTCTATGAACGCCGACCTGGAGATCGACCACGTCTTCGTCTGCGTCGCGCCGGGCGCGCCCGAGGCGGGTCTGCTGGCGCGCGAGGGGCTGCGCGAGGCCTATCGCCGGCGCCATCCGGGGCAGGGCACGGCGAATGTCTGCTACGCCTTCGACAACGCCTATCTGGAGCTGCTGTGGGCCGAGGACTGGGACGCAATCGCCGCCCCGGCGGTCGCCCGCACGCGGCTGGCGGAGCGGGCGGCGTGGGAGGCGTACCGCGCCTCGCCGTTCGGTATCGCGGTGCGCGGCGGCGCCGCAGACGGCTCGCTGCCGTTCGCCACCTGGGACTACGCGGCACCGTTCCTGCCGGCGGGCGAGACGATCCCGGTGGCGCTGGCCAGCGAGGATCCGGCTCAGCCGTTCTTGTTCCGCACGCCCGGCGGGGAGCGCCCGGACCGCTGGCAGGACCGCCGCGCCGGCGCCCGCCAGCGCCCGATCGGTCTGGCCGAGATCGTCGGCCTGCGCCTCGACTTTCCGTCGGCGGTGACCCCGGCCCCGGCCGTCGCCGCGCTGGCCGACGCCGGCCTGATTACGCTCGGGACGGCGGGCGCCGTGCCGCGCATCACGCTGACCCTGTCGCGCACCAAGCCCGGACCGCCCCGCACCCTCGTCCTGCCCGATTGCACGGTCTCGGCGTAGTGAAACCGTCCAACCGGCGCCCGGCCTCAGATCGTGCAGAGTATGTGGCCCGGATTATCGGCCGGGATCAGTTTCGTGATGACCGGGTCGGCGGTCACATTCGGAAAGGCATCGAGGGCGGCGCGTGCCGCGTCGACATCGTATTCGATGACCATCCCGTCGTCTTCGACGGCGACTAAGTCGCCGATATAGGCGATCCGGTCGTCCGGCGCGTGGAAGTACCCCGTGACAGGAAAGTCGCTCAAGCGACCGCCGGTCGAGCCGGTCCTCCACCAGACAAAGGCGTAATGCCCCGGCGGCACCGCGAACGCGAAATAGATCTTGCCGGCGCCGGCCGCGTTCGGAATGCGGGCATAGAAACTGTCCAGCCGGAAGCACGACCCGTCGACTTCGCCTCGGTCCGGGTCGTACCGGTCGAACTCCACGGAGAGGTCGGGGCCCTCCAGCACGGCTCGCGCCTCCAGCGCGAGCATCACGACGCCGACATTGTTGCTCGATGGAAACGTAGCGCCCGTGTCGAGTGGCCTGACGAAGTTCATCCCGCAGGCAGACACAGCCACGGCCGCGCAAACGGCCAGCGCCCGCCGGACCGCGCACCATCGCCATCGCCGGTTCATTCCTCGTGGCCCTCTTGCGGCGTCCTGGACATCAGGCCCGACGTCGACCGCCTGACCGGATCGGCGCCGGAGCCATTCCTCCCGCCTCCGCTTTCCGGCCAGGTGGACGAACGGACCGGCGAGAACTCGCGTCCGTGCGAACCGCACCATGTTTTGGCTACGCGACGGCCCCACCTTCACACCGCCCGGGTATGTTTCCGCCGGGCCTCTATGGCGTCCCACAACATGGCCTCGATCCGGATGCCATCGAAACGGTTGATCTCCAGGATGCCGGTCGGCGAGGTGACGTTGATCTCGGTGATGTAGTCGCCGATCACGTCGATGCCGACGAAGATCAGGCCGCGATCCTTGAGCGTCGGGCCGATCGCCGCGCAGATGGCGCGCTCGCGGTCGGTCAGCGTCGTGCGCTCGGCCGTGCCGCCGGCGTGGAAGTTGGCGCGCGCCTCGCCCGCCGCCGGCAGCCTGGTCACCGCGCCGACCGGGTCGCCGTCGACCAGGATGATGCGCTTGTCGCCCTGGCGGATCTCCGGCAGGTACTGCTGCACCATCACCGGCTCGCGGTACAGCTCGGTGAACATCTCCAGCAGCGCGTTGAGGTTCTCGTCCCCGGGCGTGACATGGAACACCCCGGCGCCGCCGTTGCCGTACAGCGGCTTGACGATGATGTCGCCGGTTTCGCGCCGGAACGCCAGGATCTCTTCGCGGTGCGACGAGATCAAGGTTGGCGGCATCAGCTCGGCGAAATGGGTGACGAACAGCTTCTCCGGCGCGTTGCGCACGTGCACCGGGTCGTTGACCACCAGGGTCTGCGGGTGGATGTGCTCCAGCAGGTGTGTGGCGGTGATGTAGGCCATGTCGAACGGCGGGTCCTGGCGCATCAGCACGATGTCGGTGGTGGCCAGGTCCAGCACGGCCGGCGCGCCGAGGGTGAAGTGGTCGCCCTGGACCGCGCGCACGCTGAGCGGCCGGGCCTGGGCGAAGACCCGGCCGCGCTTGAACGACAGGTGCTGGGGCAAGTAGTGGAACAGCGCATGCCCGCGCGACTGCGCCTCCAGCGCCATGGCGAAGGTGCTGTCGGCGGCGATGTCGATGGCCTCGATCGGGTCCATCTGGATGGCGACGGCCAGACTCATGGACGGGTCCTTTCGGGTCGGGCGCCGCGGGCGGTCAACCGGATTCTTAACACACAAGCGACGGCGCGCCGGGCAGCCCCTGTTATACCAAGGATCGCTGATAGTGACCCATTTGATGGCGCGCGGCGGCCCGCCGGGCAGGCGCGGTCCGCGGCGCGATGCAGCCGCATCGGGCAAGGGTCGCAACGCAC
>JAZFQW010000358.1:0-4215 GCA_036445335.1 Alphaproteobacteria bacterium
CCGATCGCGGCCGGACCTGGGATCATATCGATCCGGACTGCCCGGCTTCGCGGCGATGCCCGAGGCCTGGTAGGAGAATTGAAAAATGGGTCGGGTCCTGTCTTGATTACTCTTTCGCAAGGGGCACCAGCGGGAGCCGGGTGCCGTCGACGGATTGAGCATTCACGACGGGACCCGACCCCAAGCTCAGGGGCGGACAATGGGATCATTTCCGGGTTTTTCGCAGGAGTTCTTCGAGTTCTTCACCGATCTGTCCAGGAACAACGACCGCGACTGGTTCGCCGCCAACAAGGACCGCTATCGCGCCGTGGTGGTCGACGCGATATCTGCGTTCATCGGCGCGATGGCGCCGCGGCTCGCCGAGATCTCGCGATTCTATGTCGCCGATCCGCGGCCGAATGGCGGCTCGATGTTCCGGATCTACCGCGACGTCCGGTTCTCGAAGGACAAGCGGCCATACAAGGAACACGCGGCCTGCCAGTTCCGCCACCAGGCGGGCAAGGATGCCCATGCGCCGGGCTTCTACGTCCATCTTGCGCCCGACAAGGTGATCTATGGCGGCGGCACCTGGATGCCGCCGGGCCCCGATCTGCAGCGCATTCGCCAGGCGATAGCCGACAACCCGTCGGCCTGGAGCCGAGTCGTGGAAGACAATCGTCTGGTCGACAGCTTCGGCGCGGTGGCGGGCGAAGGACTGAAGCGTCCGCCGCGGGGGTTTCCACCTGACCACCCGCACATTGCCGACCTTAAGCGCAAGAGCTTCTTCGCGATGCGCCACGTCGGAGCGGACGAGGCGCGGTCGGCCGACTTCATCGACGACGTCGAGGTCGCCTTCCGTTCCGCGACCCCGCTGATGCGGTTTCTGTGCGAGACCCTCGGCGCGGAGTTCTGACGCCGGTCAGACGAACCGGATGTCCATGATCTCGTAAGACTTGGAACCGTTGGGCGTGGTCACCTCGACCACGTCGCCGACGGTCTTGCCGATCAGCCCGCGGGCCAGCGGCGCGGTGACCGAAAGCCGGCCGGACTTGATGTCGGATTCGTCCTGTCCGACGATCTGATATGTCGCCTCTTCGTCGGTGTCCTCGTCCGCCAGACGGACCGTGGCGCCGAACTTGATGCTGTCACCGGAAAGCTGCTTGACGTCGATCACCTCGGCGCGGGAGATCCGGTCCTCCAGCTCGATGACGCGGCCCTCGATGAAGCTCTGCCGCTCGCGCGCCGCCTGGTATTCGGCGTTCTCCGACAGGTCGCCGTGCTCGCGCGCCTCAGCGATCGCCTTGATCACCGCCGGCCGCTCGACGCTCTTCAAGTGCTTCAATTCGTCCTGAAGGCGGACATTTCCCGCCGCCGTCATGGGAACCTTTTCCATGTAAGTTCAGCCTCTAACGCAAAAATCGGGCTCGACCGGCCCTGTCTTCGCCGGTCCCCGTCAAACTCCATTCGCCCCGCGAAGGTAAGACTGCAGCGACGCAACTTCAAGACGGCCCGCCTTCAGCGCCGCGATCGCCTCGACTGCGGCGCTGGCTCCGGCCACGGTCGTATAATAGGGAATGTTATTGACCAAGGCAGTGCGACGCAAGCTGAAGCTGTCGCGGATCGCCTGGGCGCCGTCGGTGGTGTTGAACACCAGTTGCACATCGCCGTTGATCATCGCATCCACCACGTGCGGCTGGCCCTCCAGCACCTTGTTGATGCGCCGCACCGGAAGGCCGGCCGCCGCCAGCCGGGCGCTGGTTCCGGCGGTGGCGATCAGCGAGAAGCCCATGCCATGGAGCCTTTCCGCAAGGGTCACGATCGCGTCCTTGTCCTGGTCGCGGACCGACAGGAAGACCGCGCCGACGGCCGGCAGCTCGACGCCGGCGCCCAGCTGCGACTTGGCGAAGGCGCGGCCGAAGTCGCGGTCCAGCCCCATCACCTCGCCGGTCGATTTCATCTCCGGGCCCAGCAGGGTGTCGACGCCGGGGAAGCGGGCGAACGGGAACACCGCCTCCTTCACCGCGGTGTGCGGCGGTACCGGTCCCGTGACCTTGAAATCCGCCAGGGCCTCGCCGGCCATCACCCGCGCGGCGATCTTGGCGATCGGCGTGCCGGTGGCCTTGGCGACGAACGGGACCGTGCGGCTGGCCCGCGGATTGACCTCGATGACGTAGACATCGCCGCCCTTGACGGCGAACTGAACGTTCATCAGGCCGACCACGCCCAGACCCTCGGCCAGCCGCCTCGTCTGCGCCTCGATCTCCTCGACCACCGCGGCGTCCAGCGAATGCGGCGGCAGGGCGCAGGCGCTGTCGCCGGAGTGGATGCCGGCCTCCTCGATGTGCTCCATGATGCCGGCGATATAGACCGTGCTGCCGTCGGCCACCGCATCGACGTCGACCTCGATGGCGGCCTGCAGGTAACTGTCGATCAGTACCGGAGAGTTGCCCGACACCGACACCGCCCTGGCGACGTAATCGCGCAGGCTTTCGCGGTCGTGGACGATCTCCATCGCCCGCCCGCCCAGGACATAGGACGGTCGGATCAGCACCGGGAAGCCGATGTCGGCGGCGATCCGCTCGGCCTCGGCGGTCGACCGGGCGATGCCGTTGGCGGGCTGGCGCAGGCCCAGCCGGTGCAGCAGGTCCTTGAACCGCTCGCGGTCCTCGGCCAGGTCGATGGCGTCCTTTGGCGTGCCGAGGATCGGGATGCCGGCCTCCTCCAGGTCGTGCGCCAGCTTCAGCGGCGTCTGACCGCCGAACTGGACGATGACTCCCCGGACGGTCCCGCGCGACTGTTCGACCCGGACCAGCGCGATCACGTCCTCCGCCGTCAGCGGCTCGAAATAGAGCCGGTCGGCGGTATCGTAGTCAGTCGAGACGGTCTCCGGGTTGCAGTTGACCATGATGGTCTCGAACCCGGCCTCACGCAGTGCATAGGCGGCGTGGACGCAGCAATAGTCGAACTCGATACCCTGGCCGATGCGGTTCGGCCCGCCGCCCAGGATGATCACCTTGTCGCGGTCGGTCGGGTCGGCCTCGCATTCCGCCGGCGCCATCCCGCTGCCTTCGTAGGCGGAGTACATGTACGGCGTGGCGCTGGCGAATTCGCCGGCGCAGGTATCGATGCGCTTGTAGACCGGGTGGACCTCCAACGCCCGGCGGCGCGCCGCGGCCTCGGCCTCGTCGACGCCGGCCAGCTCGGCCAGCCTTGCGTCGCAGAATCCCATCTTCTTCAGCGCCAGCCAGCCGTGCCGGTCGGTCGGCAGGCCGTGCCGGCGCACCCGTTGTTCGGCCTCGACGATGCCGGCGATCTGTTCCAGGAACCAGGGGTCGTAGTGGCATGCGGCGCGGATCGCTTCGACCGGCAGGCCGTGCCGCATCGCCTGGGCGATCACCAGGATCCGGTCGGCGGTCGGGCGCGACAGCGCGGCGCGGATCAGGTTGGGGTCGTGTTCGTCCGCCAGGCCCGGGATCTCCACCTCGTTCAGGCCGGTCAGATCGGTCTCCAACGAGCGCAGCGCCTTCTGCAGGCTTTCCTGGAAGGTCCGGCCGATCGCCATCGCCTCGCCGACCGACTTCATTGATGTGGTCAGCAGCGGATCGGCGCCAGCGAACTTTTCGAAGGTGAAGCGCGGCATCTTGGTGACGACATAGTCGATGGTCGGCTCGAAGCTGGCCGGCGTCACCCGCGTGATGTCGTTGTCCAGCTCGTCCAGGGTGTAGCCGACGGCGAGTTTCGCGGCGACCTTGGCGATCGGAAACCCGGTCGCCTTGGACGCCAGCGCCGATGACCGCGATACCCGCGGGTTCATCTCGATCACCACCAGCCGGCCGGTCGCCGGGTCGACCGCGAACTGGACGTTCGATCCGCCAGTGTCGACGCCGATCTCGCGCAGGATCGCGATCGAGGCGTTGCGCAGCATCTGGTATTCGCGGTCGGTCAGGGTCAGGGCCGGGGCCACGGTGATCGAGTCGCCGGTATGCACCCCCATCGGGTCGATGTTCTCGATCGAGCAGATGATGATGGCGTTGTCCGCCTTGTCGCGGACCACCTCCATCTCGAATTCCTTCCAGCCGAGCAGGCTCTCGTCGACCAGGATCTGGCCGACCGGGGAGGCTTCCAGCCCGGTGCGGCAGATCGCCTCGTAATCCTCGCGGTTGTAGGCAACACCGCCGCCGGTGCCGCCGAGGGTGAAGGCGGGGCGGATGATCGCCGGCAGGCCGACCTCGGCCA